>NZ_JAMYQW010000008.1:0-186334 GCF_040321085.1 Mesorhizobium sp. M0522 | reverse complement strand
GCGCTGAGCACTTTGTCAGTGCCGCCGCCCACAGCCTCAATCACCTTGTCGCCGGCATTGTCGACATAGTATGTGTCGTTGCCGCCATAGCCGGCCATCGTGTCGGCTCCGCCGAGACCGTTGATGACATTGGCACCGGCATTGCCCTGGATGGTCTGGGCGAACGCATTGCCGGTCAGGTTGATCGCCGTGGTGCCGGACGGGCTGTTGGTGGCGAGAAGTTCGATTTCCGATCCGGCCTCAAGCGCATGACTTACAGAGGCGAATGCTTTGTCGGTACCGCCGCCCGCAGCCTCAATCTCCTTATCGCGGATGTCATCGACATAATAGGTGTCATTGCCGCCATAGCCGATCATTGTGTGGCCGCCGGCCCCGTGAAACACATCGTCGCCGCTGGTGCCGTACAAGGTGTCGCTTGTGTCGACGGGAGGCGGAGCGGTCCCAGTCGTTGCGAGATTGTGCTCCCGGAAAACGGCCTGCAGTTCCGGGGAGCTCTCAAGCGCGGTGTCGCCTCGCTGCGAACCCCACGCATACGCGTAGTCGAAGACGGGTGACGGAACCAGCTTGGCCCAGTGCTCCATCATGGTTTCCATCTGGGCGGCGGTGGGCACCACATATTTGCCACCCATATCGGTGTTATACTCGCCGCCTCCAAACGCCTGGTAACCTGGAATGATCTGGCTCGTCGGGATGCCCGATGCCTGAGCGGCGGCCACGAATTTATCGATCATGTTGTAGTCGACCGGGCCATCCGTGCGGACGGGATAGACATCTATGCCGTAGTAATCGATACCCGTATTGGCGGGATTGTACGTGCCCCTGAAATCCGGATTCGCCGACGTCCCCAAGCTCATCATTGTGATGTAGGTCTTGGCGCCTGGAAAATGCTCATGAATCCAGTCGGATTCTGCCTTCAGATTTGCGGCAGAGGCGTAGGTACCCCATTGGCCGGTGGGATCCGGCTCGTCAACTAGGAAGAACCCAAATACGTTCGGATTGCCGATGAAAGGAGTAACCTTGTCGATAAAGGATTGGGTTACGCCGTTGGCCTCGTCGAGGTAGACCAAGCCTTTCATGCCCTCTGGCAGCTCATTGACCTGGTCAACATATTGCACGCTAGCCAGATTGAATCCGGCTTTTGCAATGTCCGTGCCGGATCCGCCCGACGTGTAATGGAGAGTCGCCATCCATAATCCCTCATTTTGAATCGATAGCGCCCCGCGGATGCCTGCCTACTAGAAGGTGTATATTAGCGCCAAATCACATACCCGCACGCCCTGATAGAATGGTTGATCGGTGGCAGGATTGTCACATTTCGGCGAAAAATATATTTTCGGATAGTCGGACTTGTGGGATAAAAATCGAATTTACGTGCAGGGATGCTCATGTTGTTTTTGAGGGATGTTTGTTGATGTTTTACGACATCTTAGCCATCGCGGATACTGCATAACTATACTCCAAAGCTTATTTAATAACAATTTAAGTTTATTAAAAATTACTACACGACTACGAATATTCTCATGAAGAATCGTTTGATGTGTTGACTAGCTTCAGAAGAGTGACAAAAATCAGATGTTTTGGCTTATGAAAGTTTTAATATATAAGATGGAACACCAGGCCATAGGCAGACAAGTGGCGTTTATACACAATATGTATTTGCCTGCCGGCCAATCGAGTTGACGTTAAGCCAAGATGCTGGCCGGACCACGTTCTCTGCCGGCGACACTAATTTGTTGTGGACAGATACTGCAGGTGCCAACCCACGACCAAGATGTCTGCAACTGAGATTACGTTCGGGGGATCGTCAGAATGGGAGAACTGGCTGGGGCGCCAGGATTCGAACCTGGGAATGTCGGTACCAAAAACCGATGCCTTACCACTTGGCGACGCCCCAACAGCCGGAGCGTGCCCGCTGTGCGCGCGGCCTTATAGGACGAGCCGCGAGAAAGCTCAATGCCGACATATCGACTATGCGCGACCGACCCGCCAGTTTTGCAATCGTCACTTTGAACGGACCTATTCACCCCACACCGCCACTTCATTGCCGGCCGAATCGACGAAATGGAACCGCCTGCCGCCGGGGAATGAAAAGATCGGCTTGACGATGGTGCCGCCGGCATTCTCGACGGCGCTCAATGTTTCCTCCAGCCTTTCGGAATAGAGCACGGGCAGCGCCGCCGGCGCATCTTGGCCATCCGCTTGAAAACCGCCGTCCAGCCCTTCGGCAAAGGCTGAATAGGTCGGCCCGTAATCGGTGAACGACCACGAGAAGGCCGCGCTGTAGAAAGCCTTCACCCTGTCCAGCGTTCCGCCTGTCGCCGGCATTTCCAGATAATCGAGCTTTCCGGTCATTCTCATCGTTTTGCCCTTTGTTCACGTTATGTTCTACAACAAAGCTTTCCAAAAAGCAAGTCTTTCGGCGCCGCTTTTCATTAATCGATTGTAGAGGTCGGCCGGCTTGGTCGATGCCTTGCCTTTCGCACTGCAGCATCATATCGCTCAATTTGTCAGTATTTCCAATCTCCTGCAACCGGGGAGCAAGCATGACCAAATGGGTCTACACCTTTGGCGATGGAGCGGCGGAAGGCCGTGCCGGCGACCGCAATCTGCTCGGCGGCAAGGGCGCCAATCTTGCCGAAATGTGCAGCCTGGGCCTGCCGGTGCCGCCAGGCTTCACCATCACCACCGAGGTCTGCAACGCCTATTACGCCAACGGCCACGCGTATCCGGCCTCGCTGGAAGCGGATGTTGCGGTCGCCCTCGACCATATCGGCCGGCTGACCGGGCGCCGTTTCGGCGATCCGTCGAAACTGCTTTTGGTGTCGGTGCGCTCCGGTGCCCGCGCTTCCATGCCCGGCATGATGGACACCGTGCTCAATCTCGGCCTCAACGACGAGACGGTCGAAGCCCTGGCCGCCGATTCAGGCGACGCGCGTTTTGCCTATGACAGCTATCGCCGTTTCATCCAGATGTATTCCGATGTCGTCATGGGCCTCGACCATGAGGTGTTCGAGGAAATTCTCGAAGACCAGAAGGGCGGCCTCGGCCATGAGCTCGACACCGAGCTGACGGCCATCGAATGGCAAGGCGTGATCGCGCTCTACAAGGCCAAGGTCGAGGAGGAGCTCGGCAAACCGTTTCCGCAGGATCCGAACGAGCAGCTGTGGGGCGCCATCGGTGCGGTGTTTTCCAGCTGGATGAACAACCGCGCCATCACCTACCGGCGCCTGCACGACATTCCCGAAAGCTGGGGCACGGCGGTCAATGTCCAGGCCATGGTCTTCGGCAATATGGGCGACACCTCGGCCACCGGCGTCGCCTTCACCCGCAATCCGTCGACCGGCGAAAAGCAGCTTTATGGCGAGTTCCTGGTCAACGCCCAGGGCGAGGATGTCGTTGCCGGCATCCGTACGCCGCAGAACATCACCGAGGCGGCGCGCATTGCCGCCGGTTCCGACAAGCCGTCGCTGCAGAAGCTGATGCCGGACGCCTTCCAGGCTTTCGTCAGCATCTCCGACCGCCTGGAAAAACATTACCGCGACATGCAGGATCTCGAATTCACCATCGAGCGCGGCAAATTGTGGATGCTGCAGACCAGGTCCGGCAAGCGCACCGCCAAGGCGGCGCTGAAGATTGCGGTCGACATGGCCAGGGATGGACTGATTTCGAAGGAAGAGGCCGTCGCCCGCATTGATCCGGCCTCGCTGGACCAGTTGCTGCATCCGACAATCGATCCAAAAGCGGCGCGCGACATTATCGGCGTCGGCCTGCCGGCCTCGCCGGGTGCTGCCACCGGCGAAGTCGTGTTTTCCTCGAACGACGCCGAGGAGGCCAAGACACAAGGCCGAAAGGCGATCCTGGTGCGCATCGAGACCAGCCCCGAAGACATCCACGGCATGCATGCGGCCGAAGGCATCCTGACGACGCGCGGCGGCATGACCAGCCACGCCGCCGTTGTTGCGCGCGGCATGGGCAAGCCTTGCGTTTCGGGAGCCGGCTCGCTGCGCGTCGACTACAAGGCCGGCACGCTGATGGCGATGGGCGCGACCTTCCGCAAGGGCGACATCATTACCATCGACGGCGGCAACGGCCAGGTGCTGAAGGGTGCCGTACCGATGCTGCAGCCGGAACTCTCGGGCGATTTCGCCGCCATCATGGAATGGGCCGACGGCGCGCGCCGCATGAAGGTGCGCACCAATGCCGAGACGCCGCTCGATGCGCGCATGGCGCGGTCCTTCGGCGCCGAAGGCATCGGGCTTTGCCGCACCGAGCACATGTTCTTCGACGGCGACCGCATCGTTGCCATGCGCGAGATGATCCTGGCCGATACCGAAAAGGACCGCCGAACGGCGCTGGCCAAGCTGTTGCCGATGCAGCGCTCGGATTTCCTCGAACTGTTCGAGATCATGGCCGGGCTGCCGGTGACGATCCGCCTGCTCGATCCGCCGCTGCACGAATTCCTGCCCAAGACCGAGGAGGAGGTGGCCGAGGTCGCCGCCGCCATGAATGTGTCGCCGGACAAGCTCCGGCGGCGCACCGAAGCGTTGCACGAGTTTAATCCGATGCTCGGCCATCGCGGCTGCCGGCTTGCCGTCTCATATCCCGAAATCGCCGAGATGCAGGCACGAGCCATTTTCGAGGCGGCCGTGGAGGCCGGCAGGAAGGCCGGCGCGCTGGTGGTCCCCGAAATCATGGTGCCGCTGGTGGGGCTGGTGAAGGAACTCGACTTCGTCAAGGCTCGCATCGACGCCGTCGCCAAAAGCGTGATGCAGGAGACCGGCGTCAGGATCGATTATCTGACAGGCACGATGATCGAACTGCCGCGCGCCGCGATCCGCGCTCATGTCATTGCCGAGGCGGCCGAATTCTTCTCTTTCGGCACCAACGATCTAACCCAGACCACGTTCGGCATCTCGCGCGACGATGCGGCCTCGTTCCTCGAGACCTACCGGAAAAAAGGCATCATCGAGCAGGATCCGTTCGTGTCGCTCGACATAGAGGGTGTCGGCGAGCTGGTGCGGATGGCGGCCGAAAAGGGCAGGGCGACGCGGCCCGACATCAAGCTCGGTATTTGCGGCGAGCATGGCGGCGACCCGGCCTCGATCCATTTCTGCGAAAAGGTCGGCCTCGACTACGTCTCGTGCTCGCCATACCGGGTGCCGATCGCCAGGCTGGCCGCCGCGCAAGCGGCGGTGCAGGCTGCAAAGAACGGCCGCGGATAGGAGTTGGAGTCCACCGGCATCTGACCTTACCGATTTGTAACCGAATTCACGCGAACGTGCGTCTGTCGGCTCCAAATCCCGACATCGTTTCTGCCCAGTTTCCGGCCCCCGAACCCGCCCCGGTGCCAGAAACAGATGTTGCAGAACCCGCCCACGCACGTCCGCTCGATTCTCATCCTCCAGACGAAATTCATCGGCGATCTTGTCCTGGCCTCCGCGCTCGCCAGAAACCTGCGCCTCCAATATCCAAAGGCCAGGATCGTGTTCCTTTGCGAGGCGAACTTTGCCAGTTTCCTATTGGCTCATGGCATCGCCTCGGACGTGGTGGCGTTCCGACGCGTACGGATGCGTGGCACCCCTGTGCAGCGTGGTCGCGAGCTTTACGAGATGGTGCGCGCTCTGCGCCGGTTCCGGTTTGACCTGACCATCGACCTGCCGATTCCAAAACCTCACGCATCATCGTCAGGCTCGTCAACGCCAAGACCCGCGTCGGATATGATCCTCCCGAAAAACCGTTGCGCTGGCTGGAACGCCAGCCCGCCAATGTCCTAGCCAAGCCATTTGGCTTTGGTGGCCAGCATTATCTCTACCGCTATCTTTCGCCGCTTGAGGCGCTTGGCGTGGAGTTGCGTGCGCCGGTCCCAACGATTGAGCCGCTGCCGCTGGAGACCGCCAGGGCATTGGCGCTTCTCGACCGGCATCATCTCCGGCGTAACGCCTTCATAGCCGTTCATGCAGGAGCGAGCTTCCAGGGGCGGCAATGGCAGCCGGAACGATTTGCGCTGGCGATCGACGAGATCTCGCGGCAGACCGGGTTGGAGTTCCTGCTTGTCGGCGGCCCCGATGAATGGGCATCTACCGAGCGCATCGTCGCCAAGGGCGCTTCGCCGGTCGTCAACGTGGTCGGGGCGCTGTCGCTGGCAACGCTGCTGGCGGTCCTCGGCCAGGCACGCCTGTTTCTGGGAAACGAGAGTGGTCCGATGCACATGGCCGCAGCCGCCGGAACGCCGGTTGTCGGCCTGTTCGGCCTGACCGACCCGGCCGTCTGGGGCCCTGTCGGCGTGGCCAGTGTTACGCCGCGGCCCTCCATGCCTTGCGAGTGCATAGCCAGGGACCTGTGCCGCCGTCCCGATCCGAGCAAGGCTTGCTGCGTCTGGCGACTTGAGGTCAAAGCGGTGGTCCAGGCGGTGCTCGCGATCCTTTCACGTACGGTTAAGGACGTGGAGCACGCATTGTGACCTCGCGCTTGCCAAAGGTCAGGCCGGCGGTCAAATTGCCCCTGCCGACGCTTTGGCAGGGGCATCGTCCCGATTTCCGCCTTGATGCCGGTCTTGGGGTCGCCGCTTCAACTTTGATCCGGCCGACCTGGAATTAATCGATGCGCCCGTTCCAAAAGTATTTTTGCGCCATTGCGATATCGCTATGGGCTGTCTCTCCTGGCAACGCTCGGTTGCTCGTCGCACCGACGCTGCACATCAAGGCCGAGGTGGGCAGCGGCCGCGTCGCGCTGACGCTCGATGCGTGCGGCGGGAGGACCGACACACGGATTCTCTGGGCGCTGGTGGAAAACAAGATTCCCGCCACCATTTTCGTCACCGGCATCTGGCTGAAGCACAACGCCGCCGCCGTCGAGATCATGCGGGCGCATCCAGAACTGTTTGAATTGGAAAACCATGGCGGCCGCCACGTCCCGGCCGTCGACACACCGCAAAAGATCTACGGCATTCGCAGTGCCGGCAGCCCGGAGGCCGTGCTGGCCGAGGTCGAATCGGGTGCTGCCGCTCTTTCCGTGACCGGCGAACCGGCGCCGAAATGGTTTCGCGGCGCAACCGCCGAATACAGCCCGTCAGCAATCGCGATGATACGCAAGCTTGGCTTCAAGATCGCCGGATTCACTGTCAACGGCGACGGCGGGTCATTACTCGGCGCAAAAGAGACCGCCCGGCGCATTGCGGCAGCAAAAGACGGCGACGTCATCATTGCTCACATCAACCAGCCGACCCATGCCGCTGGCGAAGGCGTGGTGCAGGGACTTCTGGCGCTGAAGGCCAAGGGCCTCACCTTCGTGCGGCTCGACGATGCCGACTGCGTCGGCAATCAAGGCACCACCGACTGATCAGTCGGGCGTGGCCTCTATGGTCACTTTGTTCGGATAGAACGCGCCGTGGTCGCGGATGTCCGCCATCTCGTCGAAGGGCCGCTCATAGGCCCACATTGCATCCTTGCCTGCATCGCCGGCGGGCAGCGCGCTCCAATAGCTGGCATCGCCCTTATAGGGGCAATGAGTCGAGTGTTCCGTCTTGCCAAGCTGCTTGAAGTCGATGTCACCGAACGGAATGTAGAAAACGGGGGGATAGGGCGATTCGGTCAGCACCTTGACCTTGCTGGACGAGGCAATGACGACATCGCCGGCGCGCACCGTCACGGTACCCTTGTAAGGTTCGACAGTGATCGTCTTGTCGGGATTGCGCTGAAAGCCGGGTGACGGGTTTGCGATCTGGTCCATGTCGGGTCTCCTTGCCTCAACCCCAAGATGTATCTGGTAAGAGCATTGCGCAAGAGCTGCCTGCCGCCAGGCGGGCGTCGCCCGCGGGGAAAGTCTCGCGCTTTCCTCCGATACCTCGCCTAAAACTAGGCGGCGGCCTGGAATGCGTCCATCAACCCGGCATAGGCGGCGGCAATGCCTGCCACCGGATTGGTGCTTTTCGAGGTGGTCTCGACCTTCAGCGCACCACCGCTGGTCGGCAAAGTGAGCAGCAGGAACTGGCGATTGCCGCCATCGCCGACGCAGGCGGCAGCGACGTGCTGGCTTTCGCCCTCGTTCTCGACGCACATCTTGAACAAGAGCGTGCCGCCGACCGCTTCGAGGGCGCCACCGACGACTTCAACGAATTCATCTTCGGAAACGGTTTTGGCGTCGGGCAATGGATCGGCCTGCATGACATCGGCCGCCACCAGATCGGCCAGACCTTCGGCAAGCGTATTTTCGAGGGCTTTTTCGTCGAACTGCGGGTCCATGCGAACCTCTTTCATTCGCCAATCGCGCCCCGCCCGTTAATCAACGTTAACGCCGAGCATGGCCGGATTGTGGCGAATTCCGCCTCATTCGGCTCCATGCACCGCTCCAGCCCGGTTCTGGCTGGACAATCCGCCGGTTCGTCCCACAATGGGAAAAAAATAACGGGAGGAACAGATGCTCGGGCTGATGCAGGAATGGCCGCTGCTTTGCCACAAGCTGATCGACAACGCCGAGAGGCAGCACGGCAGACGCGAGATCGTGTCGCGCTCGATCGAGGGGCCGATCGTACGCAGCACATATGCCGAAATCCATAATCGTGCCCTGAAGGTCGCCGGGCGGCTCGAACGTGACGGTTTCGGGCTTGGCGACCGCATCGCGACCCTGGCCTGGAACACCGCGCGCCACATCGAGGCCTGGTACGGTATCATGGGTGTCGGTGCCATCTATCACACGCTCAACCCGCGGCTCTTTCCCGAGCAGATCACCTGGATCATGAACAATGCCGGGGACAAGGCGATCTTCGTCGACCTGACCTTCCTGCCGCTGCTCGAAAAGATCGCCGGCGCGGTCAAGTCGCTGAAGCAGGTTATCGTGCTGACCGACAACGCGCATATGCCGGAGACTGCGCTGCCCAATGTGGTTGCGTACGAAGAATGGCTTGCTGAAGCCGACGGCAACTTCGCCTGGAAGACATACGACGAAAACACCGCCGCCGGTATGTGCTACACCTCGGGCACCACGGGCGACCCGAAAGGCGTACTCTACAGCCATCGTTCGAACGTGCTGCACGCAATGATCGCCGCCATGCCCGACGCCATGGGCCTGTCGTCGCGCGATACCATATTGCCGGTCGTGCCGATGTTCCACGCCAATGCCTGGGGCCTTGCCCAGAGCGCGCCGATGGTGGGCGCCAAGCTGGTCATGCCCGGTTGCAAGATGGATGGCGCTTCGCTCTATGAGTTGCTCGACACCGAGCAGGTGACCTTCAGCGCCGCCGTGCCGACGGTGTGGATGATGCTCCTCCAGTATCTGGAAGAGACCGGCAAGAAACTTCCCTATCTGCAGAAAGTCGTCATCGGCGGTGCGTCCTGTCCACGCGCGATCACGACGAAGTTCCAGGACAGTTACGATGTCCAGGTCGTCCACGCCTGGGGCATGACCGAGATGTCGCCGCTCGGCACGCTGTGTACCCTGAAGCCGGATTACGCCGGGCTGAAGGGCGAGGCCCGCCTCGGCGTCCAGCAGAAACAAGGCTTTACACCGTTCGGCATCGAAATGAAGGTGACGGACGACGCCGGCAACGAACTGCCATGGGACGGCAAGACCTTCGGCCGGCTCAAGGTCCGCGGGCCGGCCGTCGCGCGCGCCTATTATGGCGGCATCGGATCCGAACAGTTCGATCAAGACGGCTGGTTCGATACTGGTGATGTCGCGCACATCGATCCCGGCGGCTACATGCAGATCACCGATCGCGCCAAGGACGTGATCAAGTCGGGCGGCGAATGGATCTCGACCATCGAGCTCGAGAACCTCGCGGTCGGCCATCCCGATGTGGCGGAGGCCGCCGCCATCGGCATTCCGCATTCGAAATGGGGCGAGCGGCCTTTGCTCGTGGTCGTGCGCAAGCCGGGTAGGGAGCCGACCAAGACGGACATCCTCGCTTTCATGGACGGCAAGGTGGCGAAGTGGTGGATGCCGGACGACGTCGCTTTTGTCGGCGAAATTCCACACACCGCTGCCGGCAAGATCCAGAAGATTACCTTGCGCCAGCAGTTCCGGGATTATCACCTGCCGACGGATTGACCGGAGATGCGGCGTCTTTGCGCCTTCAAGCCGCCGATGAAAGGCACTATGCCTGTGTTCGGGTTGGGGCAGCGCGGAAACCAATGACGGGAATTCCCGAGCGACAGACGTCGAGGGCTGCCGGTTGGTCGCGGCGCGCCGGCGCGTTTTCGGCGGTCCTGCTGCTGACGGTACTCATCGGCCACCGATATGATCTCGTCGAGACGTCCGCATTCCTGTGGGTGCTCGGCATTGTCGCCATGCTGGCCGCGTTTGCGCTTCTGTTCGCCGGGTTTGCCTTTGCGCGATTGTGGAATTTCGGGGATCTGGGCGGCCATGACTTGACCGTCGGCGCCTTGCTGGCGGTTCTGGTGCTCATCCCTTACGGCGTCGCGGCCTATTGGGCGGCGACCTATCCGCCGCTGCGCGACATCTCGACGGATCTGGACGACCCGCCGGTGCTCGATATTTCTACCCGGACAAAGGACATGAACGAGCTTTTGCCGCCGACGCCCGGCGAGCAGCGCCTGCAAATCGAAGCTTATCCGCTCGTTACAGGACGCACCTACACCTTGCCTTTCGATCGCGTTCTGGAGGCGGTCAAAACCGTGCTCGATCGGCGCGGCTGGCAGCTCACGGCGCCGTTTCCAGACGCGGCAGGGCAAAGCGACGTGACGGTCGATGCGCTGGCCAAGAGCTTCCTGCTTGGCCTTCCCGCCGATGTCGCCATCCGCGTGACGGACGATGGCGATGTGGTCATCGTCGATATGCGCTCGGCCTCGCGTTACAGCCGCCATGACCTTGGCGACAATGCAGCGCGCATCACCGACTTCCTTGCCGAACTCGACCAGGAAGTCGCCGGCCAGGCGGGCGTGGCGCCGGCGGAATGATACCCGAAGCGTACTACGTTGCCGGCGAATAGATGCCGTCTATGGCCGGCGCCCCGTCGGTGTGGACCAGACCGCGCGCCACCAGGTCTTCAAGATGGGCAAGCACCGACAGGCCGGCCGCCCCATGCAGGCGCGGGTCGGTGTCTCGATAGATCGCCTCCACCATGTCCTTGATCGTCCGGTCGCCGCTGTTGATTCGCTCCAGAATCGCCCGTTCACGCATTTTGCGATGTGTTTTCAACTCGCGCACGAAGTTGCGCGGCTCGGTCACCGGCCCGCCGTGACCGGGCAACAGCAGCCGGTCGTCGCGTTCGATCAGCCGATCGAGCGATGTCATGTAGTCGGCCATGGCGCCGTCCGGCGGCGCGACGATGGAAGTCGACCATGCCATGACGTGATCGGCCGAGAAAAGGATGCCGGTTCCCTCCAGCGCGAAGGCCGCGTGATTGGCGGTATGGCCGGGCGTCAGCACCGTCCGGATCGCCCAGCCGTCACCGTCGATCACCATATCGTCCGGCAGCGCAATATCAGGAACAAAGTCGGTGTCGGCGCTGGCATCGAGTGGATTGACCTCGCCGGTGCGCAACGGCCGCGCCGGGCGATGCCGGCCCTCCGCCAGAACTACCGCACCCGTATGCTGCTTTAACCGAGCCGCCAGCGGCGAATGGTCGCGATGCGTGTGGCTGATGAAGATATGGCTGACCGGCCTGGTCCCGATCGCTTCGAGCAGTGTTCGAAGATGTGCCTCGTCATCCGGTCCGGGATCGATCACCGCCAGCGTCCCGCGCCCGACGATATAGCTGTTGGTTCCGTGAAAGGTGAACGGGCTGGAGTTCCTGGCGGTGACGCGCTGAATACCAGGCGCAACGGCTACGCCCTGGCCATAGGCCGGATCGAAGCGTGTATCGAATTTCAGCGCCATGCGAACGTCGCGACCTTTTTTGGGGTGAGGGCAAAACCGATTGCCGCATACCACGGAAGCCAATATAGGAAAACGCAAGGCCGCGTTCGGCGGCAATCCGGAACGGGGAAGACCATGGCAATTGCAACGACGATGCGTCCGCTCATTTCTCTCGCTTTGCCCGAAAAAGGCACGGCCCGGCTGGCGGGACAGCTTTTGCTGGCGATCGCCGGAACGCTGCTGCTGATCTTGTCTGCCAAGACCAAGGTCATGCTCGGACCGGTCGATATTTCGATGCAGACGCTCGCCGTCTTGCTGATCGCTGCCGCCTTCGGCATGCGCCTTGGCGTCGCAACGCTGCTTCTCTACATGGCCGAGGGCGCGTTGGGCCTTCCGGTCTTCCAGAGCACGCCCGAAAAGGGCATCGGTATCGCTTACATGCTCGGTTCGACCGGCGGTTATCTAGCCGGATTCGTCGTCATGGCGGCGATCGTCGGCTGGGCTGCCGACCGTGGCTGGGATCGCCATCCTATCAAGCTCTTCAATGCCATGCTGGTGGCCGAGATCGTCATGATGGCAATGGGCTTTGCCTGGCTGGCGCTGTTGATCGGCCCGGAAAAGTCCTGGCAGTTCGGGGTGGTGCCCTTTATCGTCGGTGATCTGATCAAGGTTGCGCTGGCCGCGAGCCTGGTGCCGGCTGTCTGGTCGCTGTTGAGGCGTTCGTGAAGCCGGTCGAGCGGTGATAACCTGTTCTGCGCGACAGTGATTTTTCGCCGTAGTTGGTGTGGCCGTGCAGGATCCTTGTCGCTGGTGGCAGGCTTGTGCGCGACGCCATCCGTCACATTAGCTTCAAGTCGACGGACTAAGTACCAGAACCAACGGGCGATTCGTCACGACCAGCGTACCAAGCACCTACGCACGGAAATAAATTGCTCGACACAGCATCTCAGCCAGCTGAAAAAGAAAGCGGCTCGATGATTATTTAGGCACAGCTAAATTTCTGGACAATGTGTAGGAAATTCTTAACCCAACCGCCTTGACTCTAGTGGCTTGGTTGCTTGCTGGTATCCACACACTGTCGTAACCGTTGACCTGAGATCATGCCGCCGACCGCCGAAGGAAGACACGTGAGTAGCGCGGAAAAAACAACGACCAACGCGACCGCCCTGTCGCCAGAGACGACCGCCGCGCCGGCAATCCGCTGGTACGCGGCCAGCGTCTTTCCCGGGAAGGAGCATGTCGCCGAACGCCATCTCCGGATGCAGGGATTTCAGCCGTTTGTGCCTCGCTGCGAGAAAACCGTGCGTCATGCCCGGCGTCTCGAAACACGTTCGGCGGCCTATTTCCCGGGCTATATGTTCATCGCCCTTGACCTCGGACTGCAACGTTGGCGCTCGGTCAATGGAACATTCGGTGTGCGCTCCCTCGTCACGCAAGGCGACCGGCCTTTGCCGGTCCCCTCGGGTCTGGTAGAGCGTTTCATTGCATTGACCGGTAAGGACGGGCTGCTTGATTTCAGTGGAGGCCTCGCAGCGGGTGCCTCGGTCCGAATCCTTTCGGGCCCTCTCGCGGAAACGATCGGTCGCCTTGACCGGCTCGATCCAGCGGGAAGAGCCCGGGTTCTGGTGGCCATCATGAATGGCGAAATCCCTGTCGACTTGGATGCTAGGGATCTCGTAGCAATCGCGTAGCCGCAAACATCGAGGCGGCGTCGTGATGTAAATTGTTATAGGATGCGCTCTCGGGTTTTCACCCGGGAGTGCGGTAGCCGTTCTTCGGTGGGAAATAGGCGCTGTCTGGCGAGATCTCGTCTCATCGGCGCTGATTGAGGGTACGCGGTATGCGAATAACAATGATCGGTGCCGGCTATGTAGGGCTCGTCTCGGGCGCCTGTTTCGCCGACTTTGGCCATCAGGTCTGCTGCGTCGATCGTGATGCGGAAAAGCTTGCCATGCTCAAACTCGGCAAGATACCGATCTACGAGCCGGGGCTTGACGACCTCGTCACCACCAACACCGCGCAAGGCCGCTTGCGTTTCGACGACAATCTGGCGGATGCCGTTTCTCAATCGGATGTCGTCTTCATTGCCGTGGGCACGCCATCACGGCGTGGCGATGGCCATGCCGACCTGTCCTTCGTCTACGACGCGGCCGCCGAAGTTGGTCGCGCACTCAAGGGGTTTACGGTCGTGGTGACGAAATCGACCGTCCCCGTCGGTACTGGCGATGAGGTGGAACGAATCATTCGCGAGCAAAATCCCGCCGCTGATTTTGCGGTGGTCTCCAATCCGGAATTTCTTCGCGAAGGATCGGCGATCGAGGATTTCAAGCGGCCCGACCGCATTATTGTCGGGACCGATGCCGAAAGGGCTAAAGCCGTCATAGGCGAGATCTACCGTCCACTCTCGTTGAATGTCGCGCCGATATTCTATACGAGCCGGCGTACGGCTGAGCTTACCAAATATGCTGGCAACGCCTTTCTGGCCATGAAGATCACCTTCATCAACGAAATAGCCGATCTCTGCGAGCGGCTAGGGGCCGATGTGCAGGATGTCGCGCGCGGCATCGGCATGGACAATCGCATCGGCGCAAAGTTTCTTCACGCCGGGCCGGGCTACGGCGGCTCCTGTTTCCCGAAAGATACGCTGGCGCTGGTCAAGACCGCGCAGGACGCGGCAAGCCCAGTGCGGCTTATTGAAACGACGGTCTCGATAAATGACCAGCGGAAACGGGCGATGGCTCGCAAGGTGGTCGAGGCCTGCGGCGGCTCGGTCCGCGGCAAGACCATCGGTATCCTCGGCCTTACGTTCAAGCCGAACACCGACGATATGCGCGATGCCCCGTCATTGGCCATCATTCAGGCGCTCAAGGATGCGGGCGCTTCGGTCAAAGCGTATGATCCCGTCGGCATGGAGCAGGCGCGCAAGATGATCGAGGGCATTGAATTCGGGGAAAGCGCCTACGCAGTAGCCGATGGCTCGCATGCGATCGTCATCGTCACCGAGTGGAACGCGTTTCGGTCATTGGATCTGAAGCGGCTCCGTGCACTTATGGCGACGCCGGTGATGGTTGATCTGCGAAATGTCTACCGCGGCGAGGACGTCGTGAAGGAAGGCATAGCCTATTCGAGCGTTGGCCGAGACCAGCACTTTATCAAATGACCGTAAAGGTTTTCACAGGGCCCGGTTCGCGGGATTCAATTTGAACACCACCACTATCCATCTACCCAACCGAAGGCACCTCCTGCTCCGGATGCGCTTTCAACTGCTTGGCGGATTGACATTCGCCATCCTGCTGCCTGCGTTGTTACGCCTGCCGGTTGATCAACAAGTGATCTGGCAATCGAACATGCAGGTTACGATCTTGGCGGCGTTCATCGCCCACACGACAGGTTATCTGTTTTACAAGCGCATCGGCAATTTCCCGGGCGTTGCAGCGGCTGGTTACATCTTGCCAACGTTTGCCCTGACTTACGGCCTCGTGTTCGCGATCATCTTCTTCTTCAGATTCGAATACAGCCGCTTCCAGGCGGCAGCGAGCTTCATTCAGTCGACATTGTGGTATTTTGGCTTGAGCCTGGCGACGCGTAGGCTGGATGTATACCGGCTGGCGATAATTCCCGGCGGAGACGTCGACAGGCTGGAGAGTATACCAGGTGCGAGCTGGCACAGGATTCATTCGCCCAGCACGCTTGTCGAGCACGCGAGCGGCGTGGTGGCCGATCTTCGAGCCGACCTTTCGGATGAGTGGGAGCGGTATATCGCCGATCGCGCTCTCTCGGGAACGCCGGTCTACCATGTCAAGCAAATCAGCGAATCGCTCACCGGCAGGGTAGAGATCGAGCATCTTTCTGAAAACACCCTAGGCTCCCTGAACCCAAACCAGGCCTACCTTAAGATAAAGCAGGCGATAGACTGGGCTTCCGCGTTGTTTGTGCTTATTGTGTTCTCGCCGTTGCTGTTGTTCGTGGCCGTTGCCGTAAAGGTCGATTCACCTGGACCGGCGCTGTTTAAACAGAAGCGAATGGGCTACAGAGGACAACCTTACGAGGTCTACAAGTTTCGGACGATGAAACTCAGCGATATCGTTGGCGACGAGAAGGAAGCGGCGATCACGAAGGCAGGCGACGAGCGCATCACCCGCTTGGGACAGTTCTTGAGAAAATCCAGGATCGACGAATTGCCGCAGGCCTTCAACATCCTGCGCGGAGAGATGAGCTGGATCGGTCCGCGGCCGGAGGCACTCGTGCTCTCGAACTGGTATGAGGCGGAGCTGCCGTTCTATCGATACCGGCACATCGTACCGCCTGGCATTACCGGATGGGCGCAAGTCAACCAGGGCCACGTTGCGGCCGTCGACGATGTTCTGGAAAAACTTCACTACGACTTCTACTACATCAAGAATTTCTCCCCCTGGCTCGACGTGGTGATTGTGTTTCGTACCATCCAAACCATGTTGACGGGATTTGGCGCGCGTTGACAAGGCGATAGAGATCGCTAGTCGAGTAGCCAAGCCGCTCACGAGCCCTCACATATTCAGTTTTTGAAGTGGGTATTTTGTAGTGTCCAAAGTCACGCTGATCATCGTTAAGAATATAGTCCTATCTACACCGGAGAAGCACAATGACTAGGAAAGCCGCACTCATTACCGGCATCACCGGCCAGGATGGCGCCTATCTGGCGGAACTTCTTTTGGCAAAGGGCTATGATGTCCACGGCATCAAGCGGCGGTCGTCCTCTTTCAATACCGGCCGTATCGATAATCTCTACCAGGATCCGCATGAAAAGAACGTAAGGCTGTCGCTGCACTATGGCGACATGACCGACGCCACCAATCTCATCCGCATCGTCCAGGAAGTGCAGCCGGACGAGATCTACAATCTCGCCGCACAATCGCATGTCCAGGTGAGTTTCGAGACCGCGGAATACACGGCAAATGCCGACGCGATCGGCACGTTGCGCCTGCTTGAAGCCATCCGGCTGCTTGGCCTGGCAAAAAAGACGCGCTTCTATCAGGCATCGACTTCCGAACTTTACGGGAAGGTGCAGGAGGTTCCACAGAAGGAAACAACGCCGTTTTATCCTCGGTCACCGTATGCAGCTGCGAAGATCTATGCGTATTGGATCACGGTAAATTACCGGGAAGCATACGGTATCCACGCCTCTAACGGGATTTTGTTCAATCACGAGAGTCCTTTGCGGGGCGAGACGTTTGTGACGCGTAAGATCACCCGCGCTGCCGCGGCGATAAGCTTAGGGCTGCAGGACAGGCTTTATCTCGGCAATCTCTCGGCCGAACGCGACTGGGGGCATGCGCGCGACTACGTTGAAGGGATGTGGCGGATTCTCCAGCAGGATTCGCCCGACGATTATGTTTTGGCTACTGGAGTAAAGAATTCGGTTCGTCGCTTTGTAGAACTCGCTTTTTCCGAGGTCGGTATCGAAATTGAATGGGTTGGTTCGGGTATCGATGAAAAAGGAATCGATATAAAATCTGGTGGCGTTTTGGTCGAAGTCGACCCGCGATACTTCAGGCCAACCGAGGTGGAGCTTTTGATCGGTGACCCCTCGAAAGCAGAGAGAATCCTCGGCTGGAAAGCCACAACATCTCTGGCCGCCATGGTGCAAGAGATGGTTGCGTCGGACCGGGAAGCGGTTAGGCAAGAATTTCAGCATCGCCGTTTGGACGAAGATCGTATTCGAGTAGCGGCACAGTAGTGCCGTGCACTTGCCTGAAATGAAAATCTCGGTCCTAACCGTTTGCTGGAACTCAGCAGCGACAATCAGACATACGCTTGACAGCTTTTTTTCCCAAAGCCACGAAGGCAAGGAGCTAATCGTGGTCGATGGCGCGTCATCGGATGAAACATTGAGTATTGTCCGTTCCTATCCACAGGAAAAAATGCGTCTGCTGAGTGAGCCAGATCGGGGTATGTATGATGCGCTGAACAAGGGACTGCGCTTGTACACCGGAGACGCGATTGGAGTCTTGAATTCGGACGACTGCTATCATGATCGCTTCGCGCTGAGCAGAATCTCCGAGGCGTTGCAGGAAGCTGATGTTGCGCATGGGAGTCTGAATTTTGTCGAAAATCACATGACCAAGCACGTCGTGCGTCGATGGCGAGCGACTCCAAAGCCTTCGAAAGGCTTTCGGATCGGATGGATGCCCGCTCATCCTACATTCTATGTGAGGCGAACAGTGGCCGAGGCCGTGGGCGACTTTGACCTCAAACTGAAGGTCGCGGCTGACTACGACTGGATGCTCCGTGCTATTGAGTTGTTCGGATTCAGATCCGTTCTTATCGATCACGTTATGATCGACATGATGCAAGGCGGCAAAAGTACCAAGGGCATTCGGTCTCATGTAGCCCATAACATCGAAGCCTTGCAGTCAAGGCGCAAATGGCTCGGTTCTGGTCCGGTCGATTATGCGCTGGTCGCGAAGCCAGCTCGGAAGGTCGGTCAGTTCATTGCAGCACGAGTTGGGTCGTAGCTTGCGTCGCGCTGACTTCACTTCAGCGGTACTGAAACATCCGGGTGCCCGGCAACCAAGCCATGATCGAATCAGATTTCGTTCTGGGCCTAGGCGCTATCGCTGGACGGCGGCAGAACACCGCAGGGCGCGTTATATCCGCTGCGAGAACTGGAGACAACGACGCCAACGGCCGGTTTCTGCATGCCAGGATTTGGGTGGATAGGCTGGCAATTGGCTCTTCATCGGCGTCAATGCGCATAATGAATGGTTTATCTGCCAGACACAGGGCGGACCGAGCTGAGCCGGATTGCTTCAGCGACATCTAACCTTAACGAGTAAGGTACAATGGCCCGTATTTATGATAGCCGAAAGCGCATTCTAGTGACTGGTGGCGCCGGATTTCTGGGTTCTCATTTGATAGACAGGCTGTTATCCCAAGGTCACGAGATTATTTGCGTGGACAATCTGTTTACAGGCACAAAGCGAAACATTGACCATCTTCACAATCATCCACGTTTTGAATTTATGCGCCACGATGTATGTTTCCCGCTATATGTCGAAGTGGATGAAATCTATAATTTGGCTTGCCCTGCGTCACCAATCCACTATCAGCACGATCCGGTGCAAACGACGAAAACCTCCGTACACGGGGCGATCAATATGCTCGGCCTGGCTAAGCGCTTGAAGTGTAAAATCATGCAGGCTTCAACCAGCGAAGTGTATGGAGACCCGGTCGTGCATCCGCAAACCGAGGCATATTGGGGAAACGTTAACCCGATTGGCACGCGTTCTTGCTACGACGAGGGAAAGCGGTGTGCCGAAACGTTATTTTTCGACTATCACAGGCAACATGGGGTAGGAATTAAAGTTGCGCGAATATTCAATACCTATGGTCCCCGCATGCACCTAAAGGACGGCAGGGTCGTCTCAAACTTCGTATCGCAAGCCTTGGTCGGTGAAGACATTACCCTATACGGCGACGGGAGCCAAACTCGCTCATTTTGCTATGTCGACGATCTTATCGAAGCATTTGAGCTGTTGATGGATACCGATGCGGCAGTCACCGGACCTATCAATTTAGGCAACCCAGTTGAGCACACGATGGTGGAACTAGCAGAAGCTGTTCTGAAAATCACCGGCTCGCGTTCCAAAGTAGTTCATCAGGCCCTACCTGCCGATGATCCGACCCGCCGCCGCCCGGATATTTCGTTGGCCAAAGAGACACTTAAATGGGAGCCGAAAGTTAAATTAGACGATGGGTTAAGAAAAACAACGGAATACTTCAAGTCTCTTGTATAATTGCCGTATAAATTGTCTCAACGGATGTTAAATCACGTGGTGCCAAGGGGCGGTGGGGACAATTTTGTGCGGCGAGGTTCCAAGGTTCGATGATTCGTTAGGTCGCTGACAGATGCGCGTTCAGGGCTGATGCGCACGGCCAACGCGTCTGACGGGCGCTGGATGGTGGGACCGGCTGTTGCGCCGAGCGGCACACGAATGGATCGGCGAAGCGTCGACGAGTTCGCTGCACGAACCGCACGAGCCGTTTGTGCAGCATACTCAGCCGCACCGCGCCTTAACTCGAAACAATGGCAGGCTGACTTGAGAGTGAGGCCGGCTCCAATCAGGCGCAACGAATGGGACGGCTGTCGCATGGAAGTTCGAACACCATGAATGTTGTTCAGATTATTGGCGGTGCCCTCAACTCTGGTGCGGGTCGAGGAACTCGCGCGGTACACGAAGCCCTAATGAATGCAGGAGTTCGTTCGCGCATCCTAGGGAGGGTTGAGCCGGACCTTCCGGAGGGCTTGTGCGCCAGGAGAGTTCCTCTGCTGCAGCGTATTCCTGTGGGTGTTAAGAACCGTCTCTACATGTGGTATTTGATGCGGCGGTTCGGCGAGATCCCTGCGAGTTTCCACCCCATCTCCTACGGCCTCCATCTCCACAATTCCCCAGAATATCGGCAAGCAGATATTATCCACATCCAGTGGGCCCACGCGCCCACGCTTGGGCCGGCATTCTGGCGCGCAATTAGACGCGAAAGGCGGCCGGTGGTCTGGACGCTGCGCGACATGTGGCCCTTTACCGGCGGGTGTCACTTCTCAGGTACTTGCGAAAAATATGCCAGCGGTTGTGGTCAGTGCCCACTTTTGGGTGGAGGGGACGAGACGATTACATCCGGCGATGTTGCGTTCAAGGCCAAGCATTACGGGGCTCAATCGGTGTTCGTCGCGATCAGCGAGACGATCGCCGAGCAGGCCCGAAAGAGCACGGTTCTGCGCGAGCGCGATATATATGTGATCCCAAACAGCGTGAAAATGAGCCAGCTTCGCGCAATGGACAAGGCGCAGGCGCGTAGCGCGTTGGGACTCCCAGCGAACAAATTCGTAATCGCGTCCGGTGCCTTGAATTTGGCTGATCCACGCAAAGGTGCGGATATCATGCGTCACATGCTCAACGTTTACCGAGGTGACAAGAATGTTCACTGGTGTTTATTTGGCAACGGACTTGCAGATTTGGTCGATCCGGTACCTGAAAACTGTACAGGTTTTGGCCTCATCCGCGACGATGTCATTCTTAACCAGATATACTCGGCGGCTGACGTGTTCGTGATGCCCTCACTTCAGGAGTCGTTCGGCAAGGTCACGGTCGAGGCAATGGCCTGCGGAACTCCCGTCATCGGGCTCGTCAAGACGCCAGCCGAGGAGATCATCAGCCACGGGCAGACCGGATGGCTAGCAAAGCACGGTGACGCTGACGCAGTAGTGGCCGCTGTTGAGACGGCACGGGGCCTGCCAGTTCCATTGTTACAGAATTTTGGATTGAGAGCACGCGCCGCCGTAATCGACCGATACTCACCAGAGGCTATCGCCCGTCTCCATATTGACCTGTATGAATCTTTATTGAGTGGCAATCAAGGATGACCCGCGGTGACCATCCTGAAGGGGTGAGGATTGGCGCGTGCCCTATAATCGCGGCGCGGAGCGTTCTCGGCATCCCGCCGGATTGCCTGCCTGGCGGCGTACCCCTGCAAGGCTATACGGTCCTTGGCACCCGCGCATGCCGGGTCCATTGAATGAAGATCTATTTCCTCAATAGCGCGTGGATGATGGCCGACACCGTCGTTGGCCGTGTCATGGGAGTTCTGGTCACAGTCGTCGTCGCGCGATATCTGGGGCCCGAGGATTTTGGAATGTACGCCTATGTCATGTCCATGGTCGCCCTGTTCGGCGTCATCGGTCATATGGGCCTGGATGGACTCCTGATCCGCGAACTGCTCGCCGAGCCTCGGATGCAATCCGAAACGCTCGGCGTTGCGTTCGTCATGAAGGGGGCCGGCTTTGGTCTGGCCGCCTTGGGGCTCCTGATGTTCGGGCTGCTGATGCCTCGCAATCTTCCCGCGGAACGTTGGCTTTTCGTCCTGGCGAGCCTTGCCGTTGCGATTCAGCCCGTCAGCGCCGTGCTGGGCAATTGGTTCCGCTCGCGCGTCGAGGCGCGTTATGCCGTGGTTTCCAACTTCGTCGGCGTAATAGCAGGAGGAGCTTTCAAGGTGGGCGCCGTGCTCGCCGGGGCGGGAGTGGTCGCCGTGGGAGTGGGGCAGACCTTGGGCATCGCGGCCGGGGCCGTACTGCTGGTCCTGATGTTCCTGCGGCATGGAGGGCCGGCGCCAGGCACCTGGTCCTTCTCGCGGAAGCGGGCCAGGGCCATGCTTGGCGAGAGCGTGATGATCTTCGTCGGGTCCATATTCGCAGTCATCTATCTCAAGATAGATCAAGTGATGCTGCGGGCCATGCAAGGCCCCGAGACGGTCGGCATATATTCGATCGCGTCGCTCCTCTCCGAGTCACTTTATTTCATTCCGGCGGCGATCGCCGGAACGGCATTTCCCAGACTCGTACAGATCAATGCCGGAGACCCCGAGGCATTCGCGGAACGCTTGCAGGATGTGTTCGACATCCTCGCGACCTCAGCACTGATTGTGCTGGTCGGACTGTTGGCTCTAGGCCCTCTGGCAATCAATCTCGCCATGGGTCCATCCTATTCCCCCGCCGTCCCGATCTTTCTGGTCCATGTATTGTCGTTGCCATTCATATTCCTGCGCCAAGGGTTTAGTCGCTGGATGATCATCAAGAACATGGCCAAGTTCTCTATGATGACTCAGGGCGCTGGGGCGTTGCTCAACGTCGGGCTGAACCTGGTCCTCATTCCCCAATTTGGGGGCATAGGAGCGGCAGCTGCGACCCTTATCTCCTACGCGGCCGCATCCTACTTCGCCTTGCTCTTGTCCCCCGACACACAGCCGATCTTCCGCATGATGACCAGATCGTTGCTTCAACCATGGCGGGGCATCGGAAAACTAATGACACTCTACCGAAAATTGAGGAATGGCTGAAGATGACCGAGTTCATCGACAAAGCGGCACGTTTCCAGAGGTTCGCAAGACGTTCTCCCCGCCAGGCTGCTCGGGCGCTTTTCGTGGTCATGCTCGACCGCCTGCGCGCCGGATTGATCCGGCCCGCGAGTCGCAGCGGGTTCCTTGCGTCGGTCTATTTCACGTTTTTCAGCAGTCGCTTCTATCGGGAGCATCGCGCCGTTCTGTCTGGGATCGTTGCCAATCTGAACAGCGACATCGCCGTCCAGAGGAGCTCGTCGCAGCTGCGCCGCAACATACATCGCGTTGAGAAGGGGCTGATCATGCGCCCAAGGAGGGCCGTATTTGCGGAGGATTACATCGAGGCCACCGTATCTCTGTTCCTGCGCGGCGCGGCTGGAACAGCGCTCGACCGCGATGAGCTGAAATGGGCAGCGGACGTGCTGACGACCTATTTCTCGATAGTTGCCGAGACGCCCAGGATCAAGAAGGCAAAGGAGCGTTTCCTCGCATGGCCAGGTCAGGCGCCGACACCAAGCTTCGTGCCTTATCCAAGCTCTAGCCGTACACGCAGCGACATCAGCTTCGATCAGCTGTATGCACTGTTTTCGGAACGGCGCTCGGTTCGATGGTATTCTCCCGCGCCGGTTCCTGAGGATCTCATCGAGAAGGCCATTTCGGCGGCCTCTCTTGCTTCCTCCGCCTGCAACCGCCAGCCCTATTCGTTCCTATTGTTCCGGGATCCGGAAAAGGCCGCTCACATTGCATCCCTTGCCGGCGGGACGGGCGGTTTTTCGAAAAACATCCCATGTCTGATCCTCGTTGTGGGAGACCTCTCCTACTATGTACATGAGCGTGACAGGCACTTGGTCTATATCGACTCGTCCCTCGCTTCGGCTCAGTTGATGCTCGCCTTCCAGACACTGGGCCTGTCGACCTGCGCAATCAACTGGCCCGATGTCGACGAACGCGAAAGAGCCTTGCAGGCGGCCGTGGGATTGGAGACTCATGAGCGGGTGATCATGTTCATTGCGGTGGGCTACGCCGACCGGGACGGTCTGATACCATACTCTCAGAAAAAAGGGGCGGACCTCTTGCTTCAAGCGCTATGACCTTGACATTTGAAATCAGAAAAGCCGGATTTGAGAACAAGGGGGCGGCGATGATGCTCATCGCGGCCTCACAGGAAGTGAAGGCGCGGTACCCCGCTGCGCGGGTTGCGATGGCGCCCGATGCCACCAGCCCATATGAACTCCGGGCGCGATATGGTCTTTGGCACAGGGCGGAGCTAGTCCGACGTGGGATCGATCTCGGCAAGATCGTCGAGCTCGCCCCGGGCAAGTTGCGTCATCGTTTCGGATTCGTGACGGGCGCGGAGGTGGATGTGATCCTCGACGCCGCCGGCCTAGCCTATTCGGACCAATGGGGCCCGCAGCATACCGAGGATTTGGCCCGCCGGGCCGTCGCTTGGAAGCGCGCGGGCAAGCGCCTCATTCTGCTGCCTCAGGCACTTGGTCCGTTTGGTACGGATCGCATTCGCCGCGCAATAAATATCGTTGCCGACCACGCGGACCTGATTTTCGCGCGCGATAAATACTCGATGGAAAACCTTGTCGGTGCCGTAGGCGGCCGTGCATCGATCCGGCTTGCGCCCGACTTCACCAATCTGCTGGTAGCTCGTCCGCCCGCCAATCCTCCGCGAGGCGAGAAACTAGTGGCGATCGTGCCAAACGCGCGGATGGTCGACAAAACCAGCGGTGACGTAAGCGGCAACTATGCGGGTTTTCTGCGGCAAGTGGCGAGCGTGTTTCAGTCGGCGGGAATGACCCCGTTCTTCCTGATTCATGAGGGCGCCGGCGATCGAGTGTTGGCCGAGCATGTCAACGCACAGCTCTCCGAACCCATTCAGATATGGACGGCAGGGGACCCTCTCGAGGCGAAAGGGCTGATCGGCAAATGCGGCGGACTGGTCGGCAGCCGCTACCATGCCCTGATCAGCGCCTTGTCTCAGGGCGTACCCGTGATTGGCACGGGCTGGAGCCATAAATACCGGGCTCTGTTCGAGGACTATGGCTGCGAGAACATGCTGGTCGATGTGTCGGCTAGCGAGGAAGGTCTCGAGGCCAGGCTTCGCTCCCTCATCGACGGTAGTCAACGCGCCGCGCTCTCAGATGAACTCGCAGAGCCCGGGGCGCGAATCAAGGGCGGTGTGCAGCAGATGTGGAAGGACGTTTTCCAGCTTCTTGACAAGGCTGCCTGACCTGCGTCTGTGCTGGCATTTCAACTGGGCATCCGGAAATCAAGCATGACTCGCGCGCCACGATAGTTCGCTCTTATCGCACGCAAGACCTTGTAACGACCTTGAACAAGACTCGCGTGAAATAGTACGATCAAGCGATCGTTGCAACCGTCGCGCATGGTGTTGAACCTGACGATTGATTGTGTGGTCATCGATGGCCCGCCTGCCTATGGGACGGGATATCAAGTGGCGCGCTATCCCACACTTCCTGCGCTCTATGCGACCTCGCTCAATTGCGTCGAGTTTTTATGATATGCTTCGGCCTAGCGAGCAGGAGATATGCGGCTCTGGGCAGATCTCTTCGGCATAAGATTTCTTGCCCATTTTCAGAGGTAACATAGCCCGCGGTGCCTCCGGCGTGGCACACTTGATCGAGTGAGTATGCCCATTTCGGGGGTCTCCCGTACGCATTTGATCCGCGCCTCCACGGCGACTGGTACTTGGCTGTTAGATCGGAGCTAGGCTTTTTGCAAACTGTCGAGAGAGTGGTATATGTGAAAACATGTGGCGGTCACAGGAAATCATACCTGATTACGCTGAGTGATATCTTTGGAATGGAAAGAGCTTTTGGGCGTATTACTGCTAAGATGGCTTATAATTTGATATCTTGCAGGAGATTATTGTTTGCTACGCTCGACGAACATTTATTTTCATTCGTCTGTTTCTCTCTAGTAAGAAGCCTTCTTGGGAAGAATACTGTCGCGTTATTTCTGCGGCCGGAGCAATGTTTCTTGCCAGGCAAGCTTAAATACCGTCTAAAATGGCTGCTTTTCAGAGCTTTGCGACACCTTCCCGGTCTCACAGTTGTAGCCATAACCCCGTTCGATGTTGTGGCCAGATACGCTCAGGTGGCCACTGCAGGTGTGCGCGACCCAGAGTATTGGGACTTGCATGACGGTGTATCCGTTCTATCTGCGAAGGAGACCAGTCTATCTGCCCAACTTCGCTCGATGGCAGGTCGCAAGCGCCTGTGCACTGCGGTCGGCGTTCTGAATTCCGGGAAGGGCTTGGAGTTCCTTGCCGACGCTCTGGAGCAGTTTCCGGAAATCAAGGAACACACTCAGATTGTGGTGGCGGGCTCAGCAAACCCGCACACCCGCGGCGTGTTAAAAAAACTTTCTGCTACAGGAGCGGTCGTGATAGACCGTTTTCTTTCTGACGCCGAACTGCTGAGTTTGATAAGTACCTCAGAGCTAATCTGGGCCTGTTATAATCCCGCATATGATCAGGCCTCCGGCATTTTTGGTCGAGCAGTACAACTGGGCTCGGTACCTATCACTCGTGAGGGGGCAGTGGTTTCTCGGCTGGCGTTCGAGTCCGGAATCCCCTTTATTCCAGTGAGATATGGGGACACTGAGCAGTTGGCGGAGGTCTTGATCGCAGGACGGTCAATTGTCGGTGACCAGATAGGTCCAGACCACGGCGAGATTGGTGAATGGCGTCGGACTTTTATCGAGGTTATAAATGCAGGTCTGGCAGGAAGGAGTTGATTATAGTCAAGGACCTTCTGACCAATTGAGGTATTTTTCAAGTATCAGACGGAATGTACGCAACTATACAAACTCGTATTCGGAACAAGGATTCTTATGGTAAATGGAAGGAAAGGCCGTTCCCGGGGTGTGCGCTCGGTTGTCGCGGCTACTTCTGGTGTGGCTCTCTGGTTTGCGGCTTTTGCGAAGGCGCAAGACTTCGAAGGTCAGCTATACCCCCCTATGAATGCTCCGCTTGAAGTTCTTTTTGCGCAGGGGCGTAATCTGTCACTTGGAGCCATGTTGATAGCGGTTGTCGTGACGTTAATGGTGGGGAAGGGGATTCGCCGTACAGACTGGCGCAATGCGTCAATGTACATAGCAGCAGTTAACGTGTTCATTATTTTTAAGCTATTTCTCTATGGTAACTCGGAGATATTTATCTTAGGGTCATTCGCGATAGCTATTCAAATACTAGTGTTTGTAGTATGTGCATCACGCTACGAGCGAGAGAGCTTTGATGGGTCAAACCTCATGCCTCACGTAGTAAAGGTTATCTACATATTTTCGATTCTGTTTTTGTCATGCAACGTGTATGCCTACATCTATTTTCCGGGTAGCTCGGCTGTCAAGTTTAGTGGGAGATTTTTCGGTGTAACCGCAAACCCGCAGCACTTGGCGATGGTGTGCGCTTTGTGCGTGCCGGCGCTATTGTATTGTGTCGTTCATTACGGAGTAAAAAGCATTGTTGGAGTGTCGGCGGGAGCCATGTTGGCGTGTGTCCTTTTTCTCGAGTATCAATCAGGATCTCGGTTAGGGTTTTTTGGGACGCTGCTGTGTATTATTATCGGTTGTCGGGTTTTTTTGGACCGGCGCCGTATCGTTTACGTGTTGATTGTATCCATTTTGGCGTTACCCTTGGCTTATTTCTCTTTTTATGATTCAATATCAGACTTAATTCGATCGCGTTTCGTGGAAGGGCGTTCAGATACTCGGTCTGAGTATTGGGTCGCAGGATGGAATCAGTTTCTTCAAAGTCCCTTGATTGGGAGCGAGCCAATCGGAGAGCCGGCTAAGTATTATTTTACCGTAAGTTCTTGGATATCTGCGGCATCCAGCGGGGGCGTGATAGCGTTGGTATTTTTGCTAATGTTTCTTATATCTTCTATCGGATATGCTTTTAACGTTAATAGATTAAGGAATCGTCGTGTGGATACGGAACACGTGGACCTATATTTATCGGGCATTGTGTTGATTCTCGCCATAAGCGTCTTTGAGGCCGTGTTCCTTGGTGTATTTTCCTCTCATACAATGATGGTCTATTTGTATATTGCTGGTGCTGGTTCTCTAGTCGGCGCAAAAAGAATCCTGAACGCGCCGCATCGCGAGTTTTATGGTGCAAGCGGACTTGGTGTTAGGCACCTGCGATGAACACAAATAGATGGAAATAGCTATGACGACACGTAACATCGAATCGATTGCGTTCGCTTGGTCCGGTCTTCCAGACTACGCAGCTAGATGCATTCGTGTCGTAATTGACCGATTTCCTGGACGCGTGACAGTGATTGGAACCCGGCCGGTTGTGCCGATTGCAGGCATGGAACGTTCTCTCGGTCAGGCTGTACACTGGATTGATGGTCGGGACGCCAATGCGGACTGGACGCGCTTGGGCATACGCCGGCCCGACTTATTTTTCCAAGGAGGATTTCACTGGCCCGCCTTCAATTCGCTCGCTGTCCACTGCCGGTCGAACGGCGGAAAAGTGATCTTGCAAACCGATTCGAATTGGCAAGGAACCCTGCGGCAGCACCTGCTTGATCCGATACGACATAGCGCTCTTTTGAGACGGCGCTTCGATGGCGTGTTTGTGCCAGGCGTTTCGGGAACAATATACGCCGAGCGCATGGGTTATCGGCCAGGCACGGTGCTCCAGGGAATGTACGGCGCCGATCCGGCGTTGTTCAACGGGGGTGCACCCCTGCATTCTCGCCCCAAGCGCTTTTTGTTCGTTGGAAGACTGGTGCAGGTGAAGTTCGTTGTTGCCCTGGCGCAGGCGTTTGTGGACTTCGCTGCTGATAATCCGGATTGGTCGCTTCAGATCTGTGGGGCCGGGCCATTGCGGGACCAACTGCCTCGTCATCCCTTGATCGAAGTCTCCGATTTTCTTCAGCCGGCGCAACTTGCTGATGTGTTCCGGAATGCGCGCTGTCTGGTCCTTCCATCCCTGTCCGAGCCCTGGGGCTTGGTGGCGCATGAAGCTGTACTCAGCGGATGCGCTCTTGCCTTGTCACAAGTTGTTGGCGCGGCATCGGACCTCGCAACGAAAAGCAACTCGGTTTTGTTTCGTCCCGGTGATGTGAATGCCATCACTGACGCCCTGCGGTCCATCGCTTCCTGGGATACGCACCACTGGCAGGAAGCAGAAAGCGCGTCTCGATCGGTGGCCACGAAATTTGGGCCGGAGCCATTCGCCAATGCTGTTGCTCGGTTTATCGACAAAATGCACAGCGAGATGTGAGTCGAGTGACGGACGGAGAATTCGGTGTCGTGTTTCTTGAGGCGGCTGGATCGATCTGGTTGCAGAGATGGTCGGTCATATGAAGGTCGTGCAGGTTGTGGCATCAGTTGCTGCGGAAGCCTCAGGTCCAAGCTATTCGGTTCGGCGGCTGTCCGATTCTCTGTGCGAACGGGGAATGGAATCGCAGCTGTGGAGCACGATAACGAGAGGGCAATCGGACCCGAACGTTGCGCGCTCCCGTGTTTTTCCCTGTGATTTTGGCCAAGTACCGGTCGCCAAGAGACTGTGTTTTTCAAGGAGGCTTCACGAGGCGTTGGATCGATCAGCCAGCTCCGGGGCGATTTTTCACTCGCATGGGCTCTGGCTGATGCCGAATGTCTACCCCGGCTGGAGCGCGGCGCGATATGGGCGACCATTGATTGTATCTCCCAGAGGGATGCTGGGTGAAGCTGCGCTTCAATTCTCTTACTATAAAAAGCGGGCTTTTTGGGCAATGGCACAGAAGCGCGCGCTCCACCCCACAGCCTGCTTCCACGCTACCAGTCTGCAGGAATGTCTGGAACTACGTGCTTTTGGACTGACCGCGCCGGTGGCAATTATTCCGAATGGCATCGATTTGCCTTTGTTGGCCGAGAGGCCAAGAGAGGGTGAACGAATGCGAACTGTACTTTGCCTGAGTAGGATACATCCCAAGAAAGGAATTGATCGTCTTATTGAAGCATGGGCGCGTATAGAAGCGGAGCATTGCAATTGGCAACTTCGGGTTGTCGGTCCTTCCGAGAAAGGGACCAGGGAGACACTGGAACGACGCTGCAGGGCACTCGGTTTGGCCAGAGTGGTTTTTGAAGATGCCGTCTTTGGCGAGGCCAAGCAAGAAGCGTATCAGGATGCCGACTTGTTCGTTTTGCCTACTTTGAATGAAAATTTTGGTATGGTGGTGGCCGAAGCCCTGGCGAATGCGACACCGGTAGTCTGTACTGTTGGCGCGCCATGGAAGGGGCTCGCCGAACATCGATGCGGTTGGTGGATAGATCATGGAATAGAGCCACTTTCCGCGGCCTTGAAAACCGCCATGGCGATGCCGCGACCGTCCTTGGATGCAATGGGATCGCGTGGCCGGGCATGGATGGAACGCGATTTCTCATGGCAGAGGATCGCTGCCAACATGGTCCATGTCTATCGCTGGTGTGTCAAAAGCGATGAGCAGCCGGACTTTGTGCTCACTGATACATGATCGATGCTTCGAGCCAAACTCTCGCTCGCGCCAGGCTCGCTGCCCGCAGTCACAAAAAGGAGGCCATCACCGGCCTCTAGATGATTGGACAAGATGGATCCCGCTAATTTAGCCTCGCATGTAGCCGCCAATCGGGCGTCACGGAAGTGGTCCAGGAAGGAAAAGCTGGGTCGCTCCCTTTGGGCTCTTATGGGGCCACTGTTCTCGCTGAGCCCAAGGCTTCTGTGGGGATGGCGGCGGTTTTTGCTCAGGCGGTTCGGCGCGACTGTCGGCAAGGACGCGCATGTCTATCCCTCTGTGCGGATCGCCATTCCATGGAATCTTGTCATCGGTGACTCCGCTGCCGTTGGCGACAGAGCTGTGCTCTACGCCTTGGGAAAGATCAGTATCGGGGAGGCCGCCACAATTTCGCAGGGTGCACATCTATGTGCGGGTTCGCATGACCACAGGGATCCTCGGATGCCGCTCACGAAACCGCCGATCTCCATTGGTGCCGGGGCATGGATCTGCGCCGATGCATTCATCGGTCCGGGAGTCACAATTGGTGAACGAGCCGTGGTCGGAGCCAGGGCTGTCGTCGTACGTGACGTCGGTCCCAATCTGGTTGTTGTTGGGAACCCGGCCAAGAGCATCGGTACACGCTGATATCAGAGTCAAAGATTGCCATCACCGTCGGGTCCCCGTCAAGAATGAAGAGGCGAACCTCGGAAAATGCCTTTCTCGTCTGAGCCGGTTTTCCGAAGTAATTGTAGTCGACTCTTCCAGCACCGATTGCACTCCCGGCTATTGCAAAACGAATACGGTGCGAACATCGTTAAATTGAGTTGGGACGGTTTCGAACGTGGATGAAGGTACTGTCGTGGTCGGAAATTTAGCACGGGTTGTGGGTAAACATGAAATGCCATCAGTCTTGATTCTGACCTACAACGAGGCAGTCAACATTGCAGATTGCATAGCATCAATACCTTGGCGCGAGCAAATCTATGTACTTGATTCGGAAAGTACCGACGGTACTGCCAAGATAGCAGAGGAGATGGGAGCGGTTGTTGTAACGCGACCTTTTACTGACTACGCAGATCAACGAAATTTTGGTCTAACGTTGCCGGGCCTCGATGAGTGGATTGTTATGCTTGACGCGGATGAAAGGATGACGCGTGAGCTAGCAGGGGAGATCGAACATCACATTGAGACAGCAGATGCAAGCGTCGCTATGTTTCGGGTTCGGAGAAAGGACCTGTTTCTGGATCGCTGGCTTCGACGCTCCTCGGGATATCCTACTTGGTTCCCTCGGGTATTTCGCCGCGGAAAGGTTCTGGTAGAGCGCAAGGTAAACGAGAGTTACCGTGCCGACGGTTCTGCCAAGGAGCTTGAGGGCCATATTCTCCATTTTCCGTTTAATAAGGGCTTGGACTGGTGGCTGGAAAGGCACAATCGCTACTCAACGATGGAAGCGAGACTGATTAGGGGAACGCCAATTACATTGAATACAGTAAAATGTTTAGTGTCTAGAGATCCCGGTGCTAGGCGCGAGGCACAGAAGAACTTGGCTTACAGGATTCCTGGACGCCCGTTCTTAGTATTTATTTATCTTTATATTATTCGCCTTGGAATATTGGACGGTGCTGCAGGGTACCAGTTTGCCTGCCTTAGACTGGCTTACGAAATTATGATAGATGCAAAAGCCGCTCACTCTTCGTATTATGACGCGTCGCCAAAGACTTAAGTACGGAAATTTGTCTAGATGGTGGTATCCGTGGGCCTATTTATTATTCACATACTTTCTTAAATTCGGGTTTCTCGCTGGGTCAGGTGGATTTCAGTACGCTTTCTACAAAACATGGTATTTTCAAACGATTCGGTTGTTAATTTCTGAGCGGAAAGGAACGTATATGAGAGCTTCTCTGCGTGTGGGTCTGGTATTCTGATGCGCCAACTTAGAATTTTTTTGGAACGGATGATGCGTGATCAGGTACGCCGTCGCCGAATGCCTCAGGAATTTGGCGGTTTGCCGATTATGGTCTCTACGGCCGGAGGGTTGCGATATTTCTTCAAGCCAATTTCCCAAATCGACCCGGACCTTCTTTCAGCGGCGAGAATGTTGATAAGGAAAGGCGATACCGTTTGGGACATTGGCGCCAACATTGGGCTTTTCACCGTCGCCGCGGCTGGTTTGGCCGGTTCGAAAGGATGCGTTGTTGCGTTCGAACCAGACACTTCCCTGGTGGCTTTGCTGCGCAGCACCGCCAGCCTTCAGCCTAGTGAAGCCGCAGAACTGCTGATCATCCCCGCGGGAATGGCGGGCGTAATGGGCTTCAGGTCGTTTGCCATTGCCAGCCGCGCACGAGCCTCGAATGCGCTGGCCGAATACGGAAATTCGCAGACGGGCGGTGTCCGTGAGTTGCAAACCATCGTGTGTTTGTCTTTCGATGACTGTCTTAAGTTGCTGCCATCCCCGGATGTCGTGAAAATCGATGTAGAAGGGGCGGAGGCGGAATTGCTTGGTGGGAGTTCTCGCCTCTTGAAAGAGGCGCGTCCGGCCCTGGCTATCGAGGTTTCCCCTCGTAACTCCGTTGAAATTGGTCGTATCCTGGTCGGGAGCGGTTATCGGCTATTCGACGGTGCCAAACCGCTCCTGCCAAATTCCGATATTGAGAGTCCTGCGTGGAATACAATTGCTATCCCTGCCGAGAAGGCTGGTAGGTTTATTCAGAGTTGAAGGGGTGTGTAACATCACCTGGCCGGCTGATTAACGGTCGCGGCCTTTGCCTTCATCAAGAACTCCAGGCTGTCGGGGTCCCGACCTGGGATTTACGCATGAAGGCAAAAAGCGCCGTGCTCATGCCGCTCGGAACCAGTGAGCTCCAGGCTCTCACCAGGTGAAAGATGGCGGCCTTGCCGGCATGATAGGCCGGCTCGGCCTCCCAGGAATGCAAGGCGATCTCATATCCGGAAAAGTGACGCCGCAACGCCGATCTGGTGTTCAGGCGATAATGGGCTTCGAAGACATCCTCGTTCTTGCGACCTGGCTGGGCGAAATGCAGGATTGCCGATTTGGCGTTCTCCGGCAGCAGTTGGTTGACGAGCGCCACATAGCCGTACTTGTTTGGCGTCCGCACGCAAATCCAGCCACCTGGCGCCAATATCCGGTCGAGTTCCGCGGCTGTATTGGCAGGGTCGGGCAGGTGCTCGAAAACGTGATCGGCGATGATGATATCAACCGAGGCATTGGTTAGCGGTATATGAGACCCATCGAAGACCACAGCTTCGTCTATGGAGGGGTTCTCCGATACGGCCGGATCGACGTCGACACCAATTACCCTTCTCACCTTGCCTTTGAGATTCCGGAGCGAACGGCGGTAAGGCAGCTTCTCGTCGGTGTACCATCCTCCGCGCCCGGATCCAAAATCCATGGCAACCATGTTCTCTGAAAGAAGGGCATTCACTCTCGTGTAAAACTGGATTGTTCCGTCAACGCGACTGAAGCCGCCAGCGAGCATTTCTGGATAAGTCCTGGATTCAAAACCGTGGCTCATGTCCGACTTTCTGGGTTGTCATTTCTGGCTGGCGGATATCAAATCCATAATCAAATGAACAGGGCTACCCGTCAACCAAACTTTGGAAATCTGCCGCCTAAGTGCTTGATCCCATGCTGTGTTGGCATGTTTTCCTGGGAATAAACGAAGACGCGGTTGGTTAGGTTCTTCCCGGCGACGCCACGCCAGGTAGCCAAAATGAACAACGCGACCCGGACCTCGGATGGAGGAATTGTGAAAAGAGCAGAGATCAAACGTCGTTTCGCAGTGTTGACCTCTGGGGGGATTGTTGCGGCCTTTGCCCTTCTTGCCTTTTGCGGAAGAAGCAGCCTTGCGCAGTCGCCGCAAGACTTCGGTTGGGGCAACATTCCTGAGCTCTCCATGGCTGGCGATCTCAAGGCGTACTGGAACGTGATCGACGGCTCGAAGGGTGAAGCAGCGAAGAACGCCTACACCCGGGGCTTCGAGCCTGTGACAATCTTGAACACTTACGCGGACTTTCCCGGCGGGCAACGCGAGAACATCACCAGCGCAATAGGCAGTCACCATGTCAATCCGTGGCAGAGACCGCCATTCTTCGAACGCATCATCCGGCGCAACATCCAACGGGCTCCCCCAAAGGGGATCTATGTCCAGGACATAGAATTCCCCTTCGAGGAAGACACCAAGCTCGCTTGGCAAAACCAGGCGGCACGGCAAGCTTCTGGCGCGAAGTCGAGGGAAGCCTTCGACGAAGCCTATTTCAAACAGTGGGCGCAATGGTTCTGGCTGCCGCTGAAATGGACAAAGGAAAGCTATCCCACGGCTCGCGTTGGGCTATACGGTGTGCAGCCATTCCACCGCAGCATTTCCCCGGATGCGGCTCAAAACGACGGCACGCACAAGTCGGATTGGCGACTGTGGAAGTATATCGAGCCTTATGTCGATTTCTACGTGGCTAGCATATACGTTTTCTATGATCGGCCTGACGCTGTCTTATACATGGCCGCCAATGTCGAGGAGAATTATCTGCGCACCCGGTCCGTAAAGCCGCTCTACGCCTATGAGTGGCTGCGATTTCACGGCGCAAACAGTGCATTGAAGGGAAAGGAGCTGCCGTCCTATCTGGTCGAGGCGATGGCGATCGTGCCCTATTTCAGCGGCGCCAAGGGCGTCGTCCTGTGGGGCTATGAGCCTCAGGTGAAAACCGGGACGCAACAGCCTTACGAGCAGCTTTCGCTTTTTGTCCGGTCGCTTAAGAGGGTCGGCGCGCTTTCCGAGAAATTAGACCGCGGCCGGCTGCTGATCGACCGACCTGCCCATGAAGTATGGAAAGCACGCGGACCGTTGATCCGCAAAGTGATGGTGGACGGAGACGAATGCATCGTGATGGCGATCAACCCGTGGCAGGGTGACGACAAGCGCACAACATACCCCGTCCAGTGCGGCCAACTCAACGCCCAGATAGGTATCGACGGTCGTCGCGCAACGCTGGCGGTCCTGAACAGACAGGGGCTGCACATCTATTGACCCGAGGGACACAGCCTATTGCGCGACCGCGCAGCAATTTTGGCAAGCCAAAAAAACGGCGGCGCTTGCGGGCCGGCTGGTGGTGTTCGGCATTAAGCCGAGCCAGCGGGAAATGTTATGGCTATATCGATGTCATCGATGTCGCCGGCGAGCAGGACGGCGTCTGCGGCGCCTACCGTTTCGTCGAAAAGCCGGATCTCGCGACCGCGCAGAGCTATCTGACGGGCGCAATTTCTACCGGAACATTGGCATCTTCCTCTTTCGTGCCGACGCCATGCGCGACGCCTTCACTGCGTCCATGCGGCGCGACCTCAAGCCCGAGATCGAAGCGCGTGTCGGTCACCTGGTCGGTTGGCACATCAATCCGGCACCACCTCGGCCTGTGGATCGACCGGACCGCTCGCTGGCGACCGATGTGCCGGCGAGCATCTTGTACCATCTGGTCTGTGCGTTAACGCAGTATCTGGACAGCACCGCGCGCAAATCTCGGTAGAATGCTTGAGGCAATTGAAAATCGCTCGATTGAAGGGCTCACTATTATTGAACCAACAATCAAGCGATGGGTGCGGTCGTGCGGACGTTTCCGCTAGTGGTTCTCGCCTGACATAAGAGTCCGGCTTGGGATTCCCTTTCGCGGGTTTGCATGCGAGTCTGGCGCATGCGCACAGGAATATCCCTCACCGTTTCGTCGATTGATCGCCAGCGCCTGAATGCGCTGATCCGGGATCGCAATGCACCGCAGAAGCACGTTTGGCGCGCCGAGATCATTCTGTTGAGCAGCGACGGCGTCGGGACCGTCGAGATCATGCGGCAAACCGGCAAGTCCAAGACCTGCGTGTGGCGCTGGCAGGAGCGCTTCGCCGCCGAAGGGTTCCAAGGACTGTTGCGCGACAAGACGCGGCCCTCGCGCGTTCCACCACTCGGGCCTGAAGTCGCCGAGCGCGTGGTGGCGCTGACGTTGCAGGACCCGCCGGCGAGACGACGCACTGGACCGCAGACATGATGGCGCAAGCGGCTGGCATCAGCGCAAGCGCTGTGCGTCGCATCTGGAAGGCGGGCTTGTAGTCGTGGGCCAAGGTGCCGAGCCTTCCTTTTTTCATCGGCAGGCCCGGCTGGGTGCGGTCAAGCGCCTCTGGCTCGTCTCGTCGACCGACAGCACGATGGCCTGAGCAGGCGGATCGACATAGAGGCCGACGACGTCGCGCAGCTTGTCGCCGAACTGCGGATCGTTGACGAGCTTGAACTGGCGCCAGCGGTTAGGCTGCAGCCCGTGCGCAATGGCACGACCACGCTGTTTGCCGCCCTCAACGTGCTCGACGGCACCGTTATCGGCAAGAACATGCAGCGGCATCGCCATCAGGAGTTCATCCGCTTCCTCAACGCCATCGAGGCGTATGTTCCGGCCAGCAAGGCCGTCCACGTCGTCCTCGACAACTACGCCGCTCACAAGCATCCCAAGGTGCGGGCTTGGCTCGATCGCCATCAGCGCTTCGCTTTCCACTTCACGCCGACATCGTGCTCGTGGCTCAACGCGGTCGAGGGCTTCTTTGCCAAGCTGTCGAAGCGTCGCCTCAGGCGCGGCGTCTTCCACTCCGTCCTCGACCTCCAGGCCGCAATCAACCGCTTCCTCGAAGAGCACAACCAGCAACCAAAGCCCTTCAGTTGGACCGCCGACCCGACAAGATCATTGCCGCCGTCAAACGCGGGCAACAAATGTTAGATTCCATCCACCAGAGGTGATAGAGACGCGTGCTTGGCCATGGCGGGAGTGAGAATTTTTGTCGTTCAAGAAAGTAGTTTTGCTTGCACTTCTTGCTTTGGCGTTTGCGATCGGCTTCTTTGCTATCCTCGTGAAAAAGGGGACGCCTGTTCGTTCGCAACCCTCAAAGCCGCAAGCGGCGCTTGAGCCGTTTGATGGCAAGCTTTCCATCGAGGCAGTCGATGATCTTCGCGTCGCGGGCCGTAAGATTGTGCTGTGCGGCGTGGCGTTTACCAAGCCGCGATCCATGCGTGCCATGGTAACGGAGGTGGCGCGCCGGGACTATCAAGGGCTAGCCCTGACTTGCAAGCCGGTCGGCAAGGGGACGCCTTGCGACGGCAATGTCGCCTCGAAGTTTGGTGAGGCGATCGTTGTGCAATGCCTCACGTCCGATGGCACGGATTTGGCCGCAAAACTTGCCGAGAATGGCATCTTGTGCGGACAGCCCGCGCAGGCGGGTTCGACCTACAAATCTTGCTTATCAGGCTCGTAGCTCACGGTTCGCCAACTGCCCTCGCGTCGGCGCTCCCACGAATCGCGATTGTCATAAAGCTAAAGTCAAGTTGCGATAACGCCCGACGTCAACAAAGTCGGCCATAATCCCTGTACGAGGCATCGGCGCGTTGGCCGCCATCAAAGGCCACGAACAAAACCTGCCTTCGGACAATTTCCAGTGGGCCGGCAATGAAAATGGCAGGTCTAAACCTGCCAACGGAGTGTGTCCAATGAAACACAGCGGAAACCGAAAATTTATCTCGCAATTGCGAAACAGGTTGGAATCCACGCAAAAAGCTGTTACGCGCTTGTTTAATACCTTAGTGCTTGGGCGGGGCTGAGGTACGGTGGGACAAAAGGATCGAAACGAATGAACCTTACTGTAAAAATTGCGTTAGCTGGATTTGTCGCCTCGGTCGGGTTCGGCCCGGTTTCGTCTTTCGCTCAGGACACGTCGTGCACCTGTACGACTGTTTATCGGGGAGCGGCAAATTCAATTGGTTCCATCGGACGCGCCAATGGCGACGTGATGGTTTCTCAAGCTGCTGGTTATGGCCCTGCCAAAGCCGGAAATGCTCTTGATTTCGGCAGCCGCCTGGTGGTCGGTGCCAAAGGCTCGGCTTCCGTCAGTGTCGGTGGCTGCAACCTGGATGTGCCTGCGAATTCAAGCCTCGATATTTCTCGTGTCGAGAACAATATCTGCCTAAGAGTGTTGGGCTCTGAGCATACGGCTCAGATTCCTCCGGACAACAACAGGTCCAACACCCCGCTCTTTATTTTTGGGGGCATGGTTGGTGCGGCTGGTATCTTGGCTGCAACGCAGGATGACGACGACGGCGGCGCTGTCAGCCGTTAGGCGCAGTCAAGACATACAGCAGAGGCTGTGACCGCCTCTGCTGTATTATAAGCGGGTGCCTCTGTGGCTTGGTGCGCCGACTGGAGTCGGGCTTTTGATGGGATTCGTCAACCATCCGTGTTCATCTGTTAAGGCGGAGTGCGCTCGTCTTGGGCGGTCGTCTGGTTCGACTGGATGGCACAGTAATTGGTGGCGGCAACTCTGATCATTAGCTTGCACGATGAGCTGTCAGCGAATAGCTTGAATTTGGCATCTATCGTATTGTATGAACTTGACAAATGCGTCATTCGCTATCGTGCGGGTGGCGCATTTACCTGTCGTCTGGGAGAAGTCCTCGCGTTGGTTCATTGCGGCCACAAACGCCAATGATCGACCTGCATTCCCACATCTTGCCAGGTCTTGACGATGGCTCACTCAATCTTGCTGAATCGCTGGAGATGGCGCGGCTGGCGGTGGCAGATGGAACGACTCATATGGCATGTACGCCGCATATCGTGCCAGGCATGTACGAAAACGGATCGGCAAATATTGCCCCAGCGGTTCAGCGGTTGGAGCAGGCGCTACGCCGCGCCGCCATACCGCTTGCAGTTTACGTTGGCGCCGACGTGCATATAGCGCCGGATCTTCCGGAGCGATTGGCGCTCGGCAATGTGCCGACTTTAAACGGGTCTCGCTATTTTTTGTTCGAACCGCCGCATCACGTTTTACCGCCAAGACTGGAAGATCTTGCACTACGCCTCATAAACGCCGGGTTCATTCCGATTCTTACCCATCCTGAGCGACTAACCTGGATCAAGGCAAATTACGACGTTGTCGAAAGGTTGAATGCAATCGGCTGCCTTGTTCAGCTTACGGCAGACTCGATTGTTGGTGCTTTTGGACGTACGGCGCTTTACTATTCGGAAAAGCTGATTGACGAAGGCAGGGTAGATATTATCGCATCGGACGCCCATGGCGCCACCCGCCGGCGCCCTGGACTTTCGCAGGCCGTCGCCGCTGCCGCGAAGCGATGTGGGGAAGATGAGGCCCTCAATATGGTGTTAAAACGTCCAGGCGAAATATTGGCGAACCGGACTCTCGAGCCTGTCGGAACGGCACGCTCGAACAAACCAAGCTCCAGCAACGTCGGTCGCTTTGCGGGATTGGGTCGCTTGTTGAAGGGCGGGACCGCATGATGGGCGTTTTTCATTTCGCAACAAGCTGTGTGGGCACGATATGTGTCTTGCTCGTTTCAATCACGGTGTCTGCCTGTACGAGCACCTCATCAACGACACCGTCTTCACCGACTTCGGTCGATGCGCTGCAATTGACTTCAACGTCGGCCCCTCTTTCGGGCGGCGGTGCCCTGCAGGTCGTAAAGGAACTGCCTGCGCCGCAGAATACCCTGAACGGCAACGAGCAGCCGTTATCTCCAAACGATGTGCTCGAGGTGAATGTATTCCAGGTCGACAATCTGAACAGAACCGTTCAAGTCGACGCCGGTGGGCAGATTTCGCTTCCACTTATCGGGACGGTCACCGCGGGAGGGAAGACCGTCCGTCAGCTGGAGCAGGAAATCGAAACGGCCTACGGCGCCAACTATCTGCAGTCGCCCGATGTGTCGGTCTACGTCAAGGAATCGATCGGACAGCGCATTACCGTCGACGGCGAAGTCACTAGGGCGGGTATTTTTCCAGTGTCGGCCAATTCTTCTCTTATCGATGCGATAGCCCTTGCTGGAGGGTTCAAGCCCGTTGCCGACGCGGGAAAGGTCTTTGTCTACCGCAATATCGGTCAAAATACTTTGGTCGCCAATTACAATGTGGAGCAGATTCGTGCTGGCAAGAGTCGCAATCCACGCATCTATGGTGGCGACAAGATTGTCGTCTTCGCCTCAAAATCAAAAATCGCGCTGAGTAATCTTAAGGACGCTCTCGGTGTCGCCTCAAGCGCAGCCCGAATTGCCGTGATCCCGGGAATATAACCATGGCCCGTCAGAATTCAGGATACAGACAAACCTAGGATTATTTCGCACCATGCTCGATCGTAACAGACAGCATCAAATTGCAGGCCCCGTCCATGGCCAAGCCTTGTCCCCCGAGCTGTATTATGACGGTGCGCAAAACCATAGCTCGTATGGGCGCGATTACTTGGAGCAAGACGAGGGCTTTAATCCGCTCAGGCTGCTGTTTTACGCTGTCCAGTATCGCTGGCTGATCGTCATGATGGCGGCGGCAGGGTTTGTTGCCGGCGCAATAGTTACCATGATGCAGACGCCTAAGTATCAGGCAACAGCGCAGTTGGAAGTGCTGGTTCCTTCGGCAAAGGTCTTCCAGGACATCGAAGTGGTTTCTGAAAACGCTGACGTCCGCGCCTTTCTGACTGCCCGTGAAAAGCTGAAAAGCCGTGCTTTGGCGCAAAGAGTGGTGTTCCAATTGGGCCTCAGCGAGAAGCCGGACTTCCTATTTCCCACGTCGGACTTCTCCCTGAGCAATGTCTTCTATCGCGCCTTTGGAATCTCGAAATCGCCCTCCATAGAGGAGAAAACCCCAGAGGAACGTGAGGCCATCGCGATCGGGCGTATTTTAAAAGATCTGACAGTCAATCTAGTTACCAACACAAGTCTGCTGTCGATCTCGTTTGTCGATCAGAAACCGAAATACGCCAGTGATATCGCCAATCAAATGGCGCAAAGTTTCATTGATCAACGCCTCGACCAAACTAGCGAAACTTCCGACCTGGCCCGTCAGTTCATCCAGGAACAGGTTTTGCAGGTAAAGCAAAAGCTTCAGAAATCCGAAGAGGATCTGGTCGCTTATGCAAAGGACGTAGGCATTACGATAACCGGCGACGACAAATCGCTAATAGGGTCGAACATCGAGGCTCTGAATACCGCGCTCGCGACAGCAATCCAGGAACGTCTCGATGCCGGGCGGATGGTGGACCAGATCGACAAAGGTCGCGGGTCAAGTCTCGGCCCAGTGTTGGAAAGCGGAGGTCTGCAGAAGATCACCGACAAACTGGCGGATTTGACCAGTCAGTATCAGCAAAAGTTGGGTATATTGAAGCCTGGCTTTCCAGAAATGCAGCAGCTCCAGGCGCAGATCAAGGAGCTGCAACGGCTTTATAACAATGGCGTTTTGACTATAACCGATTCCCTGCGACAGAAATACCAGGAGGCTCAGAACAAGGAAGCTGACCTTAGGTCGAAGCTCGCTGAGATGGAAAAGCAACAGGTTATCTTCAACGACAAAAACATTAAATACACCATCCTGAAGCGCGAGGTTGACTCGAATAGGTCGCAGTACGATAACCTTATCGCTAAATTGAACGAGGTCGGCGTCAGCGCTGAGCTCAAGACACAAAGCGCGGCAATCGTCGATTTCGCGACACAGCCTAGCAATCCTTATTCGCCGCGCCTGAGCATCAATCTTGCGGTCGCCCTGGCTCTTTTCTTAGCTCTGAGCGCATCGATTATTTACATCATTGAGTTGTTGAACAATACGTTTACCAACCCTGAGCAGATCGAAAAGGAATTGGGATTGGCGATGCTCGGCATCCTGCCGCTTGTCGATGACCGGGAACTCATAGCCAGCATCGCCGATCCGAAGTCAGGACTGTCCGAAGCCTACCGTTCGCTTCGAACATCGCTGCAATTCTCCGGTGCCGAAGGCGCGCCGCGATCATTGCTGGTCACGAGTTCGGAGCCGTCGGAAGGTAAGTCGACCACCTCGTTCAAGCTCGGGCAGGATTTTGCAGCGCTCGGTGCAAGAGTTCTCATCGTCGACGGCGATCTTCGAAAGCCGAACCTTCATCGGCTATTTGGTCTCGACAACACTATCGGACTGAGCAATCTCCTGACAAACACTGTCCGCAGGGAGGATCTGGCGAGCATTTTCAGGGCGACGAAATATCCTAATGTGACCGTCCTGACCTCCGGAACGATCCCGCCGAACCCTGCTGATTTGCTCTCTTCGCCTAAGATGGCACTCGTAGTTACCAATCTCGGCAAGCGCTTCGATCTTGTGATAATCGATGCCCCACCGGTCGTCGGCCTTTCAGATGCGCCCATCCTCAGCCGGCTTGCCGAGGGCACATTGATGGTCATCTCTGCCAATCAGGTGACACGCAAGTCGGCGATGACAGCGTTGAAACGCCTGCGAGCTGCCGGCGCGAACGTGGTCGGAGCGGCGATGTCGAAATTTGCAGTGAACAAGTTCGATTACAACTACGCCTACAAATACATGAACTACCAGTATTATGACTACGGCACGGGTACCCCGAAAATTGAGGGCAAGATCGATGACGGCGCAGACCAGCCCGCTTATGCGAAATCTCCAGCGCTCAGGCGTTTGGTTCGTCGCATCCGCTCTAGTGTTGGCAGCTTCGTCGATCGGGCTAAGTCGGTTTCTTGAAACCGAAACGCCTGCCGTTTCCCTTGCGCTGGATCCGTTGAACGTCAATGCCTTAATAAGCGAAATCACCAACGACCTGAACGACGCAAGCAACGCTCCCGACCTCGATGCATTGCTCGACAAGGCCGGAAGGGCGCTTGCCTTTGATTTTGCGGACGCACGTCTTTACAGCCTGATCGGCGAGATTAAATACCGACAGGGGGAGAAGGACCAAGCCTATGAGCTCTTCGATCGAGCTCGAAAATTCTCCAAGACCGAAATCCACGCGCTCCAGAGGTCCATTAGTCACTCGATTGAAATAGGAGATCTGCCAAAGGCTGTCGGCGAGATCGATATGTTGCTACGGCGATGGCCAGACCGGTTTCCCGCTGTCGCCGAGGGTCTGCCGACAATCCTCTCGAGCACCGATGGATACCAGGCTGTTCTGGCAGCCATCAAGGCGGAGGCGCCTTGGAGAACCAATCTGTTCGCCACTCTTCGCAGAACTCCCGAAGGGCTCGATTCCGCAAACCGGCTGTTGCTCGATTTGAAAGACTCGGGCGCACCACCAAAATCGAACGAATTGTCGGCAGTTATCGGCGGCTATATTCTTCAGAAGGAGTATGAATCGGCATATCGGTTGTTTCTCTTCAGCCTGACTGATGAACAACGGAAGCTGGGCGGTTACATTTTCAACAGCACCTTTGAACCGGTGTACAGCCCCAAGCCTTTCGATTGGCAACTCCGCGATCAGTCGGGACTGGAAGTTACGTTTGCAACATCTCAGGGTGCGATCGAAGGTGAGGGGGGGGCGACGGTCCGCTTCTTTAATACGCCGGTCAGGAGCGCAGCTCTTCAGCAGTATATTCAACTGCCGCCCGGCTCTTACCAGATTTCTCTGATCGCCTCTGCAAGGAACCTGAAGCTTCCAAAGGAATTGTTCTGGTCGATCAAGTGCGTGGGGCAGGCCAGCGAAACAGCGCGGTTCAAAATTCCGGAGGGTACATACAATCGACAAGCCCTGAGTCAGGGTTTTTCGATTGGACCGGCTGGGTGTCCCATGCAATTGTTGAATCTGGAGACTGCCGCCATCGCTGAGAGTTGGCGGTTTCGATATGTCGGCACATTGGTAATGCACAAACTGAGCATCGAGAGACTTTCATCTTGAGTAACCGGCCATCGGAATGGGATAAGTATGTCCTTGGGTCGGTTCTATTCATATCGCTGCTGATCGGTGGCGGTACTGCAAGCGGCCTTTATACGGACACGCTGATTGAGATCGCAGCCATCGTCTCGGCGGCAGCGGTTTTTTCTCAGACCTCTGGTCAAAGAATACCCCGTTCTGTTTTGTGGCTGCTCATCTTCGCTGTGGCGTTAGTGACCTTGCAAATTGTCCCGCTGCCTGCCGCCATATTCAACGGGTTGCGACCAGAGCTGCTTTTCGCAAATCCCTGGTTGGCTGAAGAACCCCGATTTCGTTTCGTCAGTGTCGGAGTCGGAAGGACAATCGAGTGTCTGCTGTATCTGGTGGCGTCAGCCGCGTTTTTTTTGAGCGTATTCCGTTTGCGCACCGAGCAGGTCTATGGGCTTCTGCCGTTCTTTTTCATGGGCGTTATCTGCAATGGGTTGGCGGGAGCCATTCAATATTCGCTCTCTGACGACATCGCCATTGAAGGGTTGTTGCCTTTTACGATCAACGCCGGGCTTTTTGCCAACCAGAACCATTTCGCGGCTTTGCTTTTTGTTTCTATTCCCTTCGTGGTTTATTACGGTCTGTTTCGCGGACATCTTTTGTCCGGATCGCTCGGACTGGTCACGCTTTTGCTGCTGCTATTGGCCGCCGGTTCGCGTGCCGGTGTTCTGATTGGGCTGGCGATTACCGTATTATCCATCGTCTTTCTTTCGGCTCGTTCTAGGGTGAGTGGATTGAGCATCCTGGCGGTTTTCATAGGGCTTTCGGCCTACACGATAGGGGCCTGGACTAAGATGGATGCCGAGGCGGTTGATCCGGCTTTCGGGCGAGGAGAATTTGCCCGTACCACTATTGAGGGAATCAAAGAGAATTTGGCCATTGGTGTTGGATTTGGCAATTTCCAAAAAGCTTATCAGATATACGAAACGGAAGGAATGGTTTTCGAAAAATATGTTAACCATGCACACAACGATTACCTAGAAATAGCCTTCGAAGGGGGGGTAGTTGCAATAGTACTGATGGTATTTTATTTTATATTACTTTTTGCCCGGCTTATCAGAATTCGCCGGGATCCACTTCAAAAGGCAGCTTTTCTCTCGGTGTTTTTCCTTCTCATCCATTCACTGGTTGATTATCCATTGCGGACCGAAGCGCTTGCAATGACGTTTGCCTATATGAACGCCATTATCTTTCACAAAGGATTCGCAGATAGTTTGGCCCAGAAGAACGAATTGATCGAGATCGACCACAACGGTAGCATGTTGTCTGTTCCCATCGGAACTTTGTCGTCGTAGCAGACTGAGCACCTGCGGCCGACATTCGCCACACCTTCAAGCCATTCGGGTGGCGCTTAAGCTCTTCGGGAAAAGCAATCAGGTGTCGAAACGCGTTGCATACGCCGACGTTCGCCGCGGAGGTGTTCGCACGACAGTTTTGCGTGAGGAGGGCGGGATGAATTTTCTAGTGTCCGGAGGGGCCGGCTTCATCGGCTCAGCGGTGTGCCGGCATTTGTGCAGCAATCCGGCCTACCGGGTGACCAATCTCGACAAGCTCACCTATGCGGGAAACCTTGCCTCGTTGCGGTCAATCGAGAATGCCCATAACTACAGATTCGAGCACGCCGACATCTGTGACAACAGCACGATTCTGGAATTGCTGCATCGCGACGACATCGACATCGTCATGCATCTTGCCGCCGAAAGCCATGTCGACCGGTCGATCGATGGGCCCGCCGCTTTTATCGAAACCAATATCGTCGGCACCTACCGAATGCTCAATTCGGCTCTGGAATATTGGTGCAGACTTCCCGGCGAGAAAAAAAGCCGGTTTCGGTTCCACCATGTTTCGACCGACGAAGTGTTCGGTGATCTGCCCTTCGACAGCGGCATTTTCACCGAACAGACGCCCTATGCACCATCTTCTCCCTATTCGGCGTCGAAGGCCGCTTCCGACCACCTGGTGCGAGCATGGCATAACACCTACGGCCTGCCGGTGGTGCTGTCGAACTGCTCGAACAATTACGGTCCGTACCATTTCCCCGAAAAGCTGATCCCGCTCGTCATTCTGAACGCGCTGGACGAAAAACCGTTGCCGGTCTACGGCGCCGGCGCAAATGTGCGCGACTGGCTTTTCGTCGAGGACCATGCGCGTGCCTTGACCATGGTTGCGACGCAGGGCGCGGTAGGCGAGAGCTACAATGTCGGGGGAGGCGCGGAACGCACCAATCGGGTGGTGGTCGAGGCGATTTGCGATATCCTCGACAACAAGCGGCCGCGTTCTGCCGGCCGGTCCTATCGCGATCTCATCACCTTCGTCGCCGACCGCGCGGGCCATGACCGGCGCTACGCAATCGACGCTTCGAAGATCAAGCGCGATCTCGGCTGGACGCCGCGCGAGACCTTCGACAGCGGCCTCGCCATGACCGTCGACTGGTATCTTCAAAACGAGTGGTGGTGGGGTCCGATCCGCCGCGAGCGCTACGCCAACGAGCAGCTGGGCAAAGCGCGAAAGGGTGCCGTGTGAGGCGCTGCGTGAGGCTTGTGGTCACAGGATGAGAGACCTTTAGTAACAATGCACAAAAGTTTGCCGGGCAACTTTTCCTGACCCGGGCGATATTATCCCGACGTGCGCAACGCCATAGCCAGTTGAGTAGGAATTTCCGGGTTTGTGTGCCTGCGTGGAAAAGTCATTCCCGAACCATTCGGCCGCTGGCTTGTCTTGCATTGTTCTGGGCAGGAACGATCTGCTAGAACGCCTCCACGAGAAATTGATTGTCCAGAAGTGCAGCTTGAACCGGGCGGCTGAAGATCGCGCCCGTTACAGGCTCTTAGTGGATCGCACGAAAGAACGCTCACAGTCCATGAATATCGCACTTACGCACCTTCAGCGGCTTGAGGCTGAATCCATCCATATTTTTCGCGAGGTGGCCGCGGCCTTTGCCAAGCCGGTCATGCTCTATTCGGTCGGCAAGGATTCGTCCGTGCTCATGCACCTGGCGATGAAGGCGTTTTATCCGGCCAAGCCGCCCTTTCCCTTTCTCCATGTCGACACGACCTGGAAATTTCGCGAAATGATAGCCTTTCGCGACCAGATGCAGCAAAAGCTCGGTTTCGACCTCCTGGTCCATGTCAACGAAGACGGCGTGCGCGACAACATCAATCCCTTCGACCATGGCTCCAACACCCATACGCATGTTATGAAGACGGTTGCCCTGCGGCAGGCACTCGACAAATACGGGTTTGACGCTGCCTTCGGCGGCGCCCGTCGCGACGAGGAGAAGTCGCGCGCCAAGGAGCGGATCTTCTCGTTTCGCAACGCCCAGCATGTCTGGGATCCGAAGAACCAGCGGCCGGAGATGTGGAAGATTTTCAACACCCGCGTCGCTGCCGGTGAATCGATCAGGGTGTTCCCGTTGTCGAACTGGACCGAGCTCGACATCTGGCAGTACATTCTTCAGGAAGACATCCCGATCGTGCCCCTGTATCTGGCCAAGGAGCGGCCGGTCGTCGAGCGCGATGGCATGCTTATCCTGAGGGATGATGAGCGCATGCGACTGCGGCCCGGCGAAACAGTGGAGAACCGGATGGTGCGGTTCCGCACGCTCGGCTGCTATCCGCTGACCGGCGCGATCGACTCGGAAGCCGACACTCTGGAGGCGATAGTCGGCGAAATGCTCACGGCGCGCACTTCCGAGCGGCAAGGTCGCCTGATCGACCGCGACGAAGCCGGCTCGATGGAAAAGAAGAAGCGCGAGGGGTATTTCTGAGTATGCGCCACATCATGGCCAAGAGCCTCGCCCCGACCGACGGCGTCCGCGACTATCTGGCGGCGCAGGAACGAAAGTCGCTGCTGCGCTTCCTGACCTGCGGTTCGGTCGACGACGGCAAGTCGACGCTGATCGGGCGCCTGCTTTCGGATACCAAGCAGATTTTCGAGGACCAGCTGGCCACGCTCGAGCGCGATTCGCGCAAGCACGGCACCACCGGCGACGACGTCGACTTCGCGCTGCTGGTCGACGGCCTCGAGGCCGAGCGCGAGCAAGGCATTACCATCGACGTCGCCTATCGCTTCTTCGCCACGCCAAAGCGCAAGTTCATCGTCGCCGACACGCCCGGCCACGAACAATACACGCGTAACATGGCGACGGGTGCATCGACCGCCGATCTCGCCATCGTACTGATCGATGCCCGCCAGGGCGTATTGCGTCAGACCAGGCGGCATTCGATCATTGCCTCGCTGCTTGGCATCCGCCACATTGTGCTCGCCGTTAACAAGATCGATCTTGTCGGCTTCGACGAGGCGGTTTTTGAACGGATCGTCGCGGATTACGCACAGTTCTCACGTGAGCTCGGCTTCCAGACGATCGTGCCCATCCCTATGTCGGCCCGCTATGGCGACAACGTTACCGGCCGTTCCGACAGGACGGACTGGTATTCCGGCCCGACGCTGATTGAACATCTCGAAACCGTGTCGGTCGACGAGGCCGCGGTCGAATTGCCGTTCCGGTTTCCAGTCCAATATGTGAACCGTCCCAACCTCGATTTTCGCGGCTTCGCCGGCACCATCGCCTCCGGCTCGGTTGCGCCAGGCGACGAGGTGGTTGTCGCCAAATCCGGCAAATCCTCGCACGTCAGGCGCATCGTTTCGCATGGCGGCGATCTTCAGCAGGCTATTGCCGGCCAGGCCGTCACCCTTGTCCTCGACGACGAGGTGGAAGTCTCGCGCGGCAATATGCTGGTATCGCCGGCGGCGCGGCCGCAGGTCGCCGACCAGTTCGCCGCCAACATCGTGTGGTTCGACGAACATGCGCTGCTGCCCGGCCGCTCCTACATCCTGCGCACCGAGACCGACCAGACTAGCGCCACCGTCACCGACCTGAAATACCGCGTCAACGTCAACGACTTTGCCCATGAGGCGGCCAAGTCGCTTGAAATGAACGAAGTCGGCATCTGCAATATCTCGACGCGGTCGCCGATCGCCTTCGATCCGTTTGCCGAAAACCGCACCACCGGTGCCTTCATCCTGATCGACCGCATTACCAATGCCACGGTCGGCGCCGGCATGATCCTGCATTCGCTGCGCCGCGCCGAAAACATCCACTGGCAGTCGCTCGATGTCGGCAAGCGCGCCCGCGCCGATATGAAGAACCAGCGGCCGGCGGTGTTCTGGTTCACCGGGCTTTCGGGCTCAGGCAAGTCGACCATCGCCAATCTGTTCGAAAAGAAGCTGTTCGCTACCGGGCGCCATACCTACATTCTGGATGGCGACAACGTCCGTCACGGCCTCAACCGCGATCTCGGCTTCACCGACGCCGATCGTGTCGAAAACATTCGCCGCGTCGCCGAAGTGGCGCGCCTGATGGCGGACGCCGGGCTGATCGTCATCGTGTCGTTCATCTCGCCGTTCAGCGCCGAGCGGCGCATGGCACGCGAATTGATGGCCGACGGCGAATTCGTCGAGGTGTTTGTCGACACACCCTTCGAGGAATGCGCCAGGCGCGATCCGAAGGGCCTCTATGCGCGGGCGTTGAATGGCGAGATCAAGAATTTCACCGGCGTCGATTCACCGTATGAGGTGCCGGAAAAGCCCGAAATCCATCTCAAGACCCTCGGCAGATCAGCCGAGGAGATGGTGGACGCCCTGGAACACTGGCTGATCGAGCGCGACATTGCCGAAGACCAATATGACAGCGGCGGCGGTATCTGACGACGAAGCGATGCTCGCCGTCTTCGAGCACCTTGCCTTGGCGGCAGGGCGCGAGGTGATGCGCGTCTTTCGTGCCGGCTGTGCGGTCGACAGCAAGTCGGACAATTCGCCAGTGACGGAGGCGGATCGCGAGAGCGAAAAGATCATCCTTGCCGGGCTGCGTGCCGCATTTCCAGAGATTCCATGCGTGGCAGAGGAGGAAGCCTCTGCCGGCATCATGGCACCGGATCTCGGCGACGCCTTCTTCCTGATCGATCCTCTCGACGGCACCAAGGAGTTCGTCAACCGCAGGACCGATTTCACTGTCAACATCGCGCTGGTTCGCCATGGCGTGCCTGAGATCGGCGTCGTCTTCGCGCCTTGCACCGGCCGCTTCTTTTCCGGCCGGCCGGGCAAAGCGGAAACGATCGAGATCAATGACGACTACGAGATCGTCGATCGCCAGTCGATTTCGGCAAGGGCCGGTATGGTGCCGCTGACCGTCGTTGCCAGCCGCTCCCACAACACGCCGGAAACCGACGCCTATATCCGCGCGCTTGGCGCCGCCGAGATCGTCTCGGTCGGCTCATCGCTGAAATTCTGTCTTGTCGCCGGCGCCGAGGCGGACGTCTATCCGCGCTTCGGCCGCACCATGGAGTGGGATACGGCCGCGGGTGACGCGGTGCTACGCGCCGCCGGCGGCATGACGCGCACGCTGGATGGTGAGCCGCTCGCCTACGGCAAGCGCAACCAGAGTGACGACGAGGATTTCGCCAACCCGCATTTTATCGCAAGCGGCAAGGCTGCTGGATTTGGCTAGACGGTGATTGCGCAGTTCCAGACCCGTACGAAAGTGCGGGTGTTGCAAGTGACTTGTGCAAGCGACCTCAGATACTGCTCGAGATCTGTAAACACAGCGGTACGATCCCCATCCAGCCGACAGTTGGGTCGGCGTGGCCGATTCGCGTGGTGTCCGGTCGATGCTGCGGGGCCTTCACACGGTGTATCCAAATTGCTGTATACCGATACACTTGAACGGCTATACGAGCGAGTGATGGCGTTCCACATCAAAAATCCCGAGACCGACGCACTGGCCCGCCGGGTCGCCGCGCTTAAGAGGACTGGTCTGACAGAGGCCGTCCATGCCGCGCTCAAGCATGAGCTTGAGCGCGAACAGGCTAGACCGTCCCTCGTAGAGATCGGCCTCAGGTTCTGCCGTGATCTGCGAGCCCGGGGCAAGCCTGATCACGGCAGGCCCGCCGACAAGGCGTTTCGCGACAGCCTGTACGAGAATGACTGATGTTCATCGACGCCTCGGCCCTGACGGCGCTGATGATCAACGAGCATGATGCGCGCGAACTCCTGGCCGGGACCCGGCGCGGCTGAACGGTGTTGAACCGGACTTTACTTGGCTGGCCACGGTCCAGATTGGATCACGTTCAAGAACCTAAAATGCGGCGGGCTTGCTTCGGACGGTTAAGGCCAGGAGCGCCTCCGAAAGCCGTTTCTTCGCCCGCTCCACCCCGTTCGCGTCGATTGCCTCAACATCGAGGAACAAGTCGAGGCCAGTCGCGTGCTCGCTGATGACCTGAGGGCGCTGGGCGAGTTCACCCAGAAGGCCCTCGACTTCGTAGGGGACAACCTCCCGGCTGATCCCCTTCATGGCAATCGGTGCTAATGGACGCGCCCGGACAAGGTCGCGCACGAGCGCGTAAGTCTCATAGCTGAGGCAGATGCCGCCGGGCTCGGCAATCGACTGCAGACGGGCCGCCAAGTTCGCTTCGGCTCCGATGATGGTGTAGTCCATCCGATCATCGGAACCGAAGTTCCCAACATTGCAATAGCCCGTGTTGATGCCCATGCGAGCTCGGAAGGGCCGTTCAACTCCGCGGTCACGCCACACCCTGTTTAACTGCTCCACCCGACGCTGCATGTCGACAGCCATGCGCAAGCAGGCTCTCGCGTCTTCCTCGATGCCTTGCGTCTCGGGGTCTCCGAAGAACACAAGAAGCGCGTCGCCGATGAACTTGTCGACGGTGGCGCCGTGTTTGAGCGCGATCGTCGACATCTCGGTGAAGTACTCGTTGAGGAGAAGCGTCAGGTCCTCGGGCTGGAGCCGTTCCACGATCGCGGTGAAATCCTTGACGTCGGAGAAAAAGATCGTGAGCTTCTTGCGCTCGGTCGCGATGGTGACGTCCTTCTGGCCGCTGAAGATGCTTTTGTAAATTTGAGGCGAAAGGTATTTGGCGATCTTCAATGAAATCGCGGCCAGGAAGTCGTTTGCCTCGGAAAGCTCCTTGTTGATGCCCTGAACCAACGTGGACTGCCGACGCTGCAGGAGAATGAACGTCAGGCCCGCCGCCGCTGCGAAGCCGAAATATAGAAGCAGATACTTGAAGGTCAGCACGTTCGCAGCGATAGGCTGATTGACTGATATCTCCTGGATCCCTCGGACATCCCCTACCTTCCAGTCCGTCTTGGGGCTGTCCGGGTGTGAGTTATGGCAGGTCACGCAGACTTGTCCCATTACAACAGGGGCCGCGGCGCGGACCTGCCGGTCAAACAGTGAACCCGAGACCTCGATGATCGGCTCCTTCGGGTTGGCGCGCAAAGCCAAGATTGCATTCCGCTCGAACGCATCGAGCTGGTGGGGCGCGCGACCTTTGAAGGGCAGATCCGAGACGAACCGATATTTGACCGAGCCGTCATGAGCGCTGATGCGCTTGCCGAGTTCGATCGAGAGGGTTGCTGGAATAGGGATCGCACCTGGCACGTCCCGGTAGTTGTGCGTCGCAGTCACGGCGCCGTTAGCTTGCAGCACGCGTCCCACGACGTCGCTGCCGTAAAATCCGCGCATTTCGTCGATGATGCGGCTGATTTCGCTGGCTTGCCTGCGCAGCATCCGTTCCGACAGGTCTCGGAGGTCGAGCCAGGCTGCGACCGGCAGACCGATAAGGCCGATGACCACTGCCGCCACGAGGAGCGGTCCCATGGTGCGCTGCTGGCGCGCAATCTGTTCACCCAGTCCAGCCATTGTGCAAGCGCCCGGCCGTCATTAGTATCTGAACTATAGCTCATTCCCGGCACGGTACCAGAGTCAGTCTTGGCTCGATGAAAACACGTCAGCCCTGCAATGTCGGAACGACCTTGAGCGGTTGTTGCGAGGCCCCGACCCTCACAGCGGATTTCGCATTCTGGCGCTAGACGGACAGTGAATCAGTGAAGGGATGTCGCAAAGTCGGTTGTGGCCCGGAATCCGCTCCGCGATAACTGCTCAGCGGTCAAGAATTCACCTCTGGCAAGGTTGGGACTTCTGCGCTCGGAGAGCGCGTCGGAGAAGAAAGTGTCCCGCAAAACGTATCCGCGCGTCGGTCGCACTATGGAATGGGACACCGCGGCGGGGTGACGCGCGCTGCTGGCAGCATGACGCGCACCTGAATGGTGCGCCGCTCGCCTGCGGTAAGCGCAACCAGAGCGACGACGAGGATTTCGCCAATTCGCATTTCGTTGCCAGCGGCAAGGCTGCCACAGTCGCTTAGCCACCATGATTGAACTCCGATGCCATCCCGGCTCGTCGCCCGCGCAAATGACGCTGTCGCGTACGCGACGCCTGAGTGAAGCACTTATTTTCAGCCGAACCCTTGTGGCTGGAGTAACCATCCGGTGTGGCTCGTGGCATAGGCGGTTTCGCGTGTCAGACTGCTTGCATGGAGATCGACACCGACAAGATCGACGACGCCGTTCTGGGCCTGCTTTGGCTGACGCTGCATGAAGAGAGGCGCGCCTGGAAGGGTTTGGATTGGAATGCTCTGGATCGCTTGCACGAGAAGGGGCTGATCGCGAATCCGGCAAACAAGGCGAAGTCAGTGGTTCTGACAGATGAAGGACTGCGGCGTGCTGAGGAGCTATTCCGAACCCTGTTCACTCGCCCGGCGCCCTGAGCCAGAGCGCGGGACGGGCGCCTGCGAGCTGATAGCGCACATGGCTGAATTTCGACACCGGCGGCGCGCTGACCGCAGGCGGGACGGCCAGTGCTCTCGCCGTACGGCCAAATTCGTCTACGCCAACGGGCGCATCCAACTGTTAAGGCAGTGGCAGAGAACACCGCAGCCGCGGCCCTCAATGTCAACGGCATTGGCGCGAAGTCCATCCGCAAATGCTTTCTGCCGGCGAATCGGCGTTGCCCGGGCCGAGTTGCAGGCAGGCAGCGGGTCTGCGCCCGCTGCTGGCACATGGGATGTTGAAGAGGCAGATTACCGCAAGCAATGTGTCATCATGGCTGCGGATTTCCGAAGGCAGGTTTCTCAAGCACGAGCACATGACTACCAAGAGGCGATGTGTGAGTGCTCTTCACCTGGAACCCCTCGTCAGAAAGCGTTTCGATGAATTCGCCATCCGTTCCAGGCGGAACGCGGGCAACGACGTTTGAGGTGCGCCTCACAATATTGGAAAGCACCCTTCGCGCCTTGCCTGGGCCGATGTTGCGCTGCATGTGCTGATAGACGGCCAGCAGCAGGACGATATCGTATTTCGGTAGAAGGATATTGCCGAGGCGCCGGCTGCCGAGATTCAGGCGATCGAACCGGGCATGTACCGGGGAGCCGCTCAATAACATTTTTGCAGTCTCGATGTGCGGCTTGGCGATGTCGATCCCGTGGATCGAGCTGGGTTTCAGCTTGGATATCTCATAGGCGACAACACCCATATTGCAGCCAACATCGAGAATGGATTTTCCGGCGTAGTCGACCTTTGCGGAGAATAGTCCGTCAAGTCTGTCGTCCCACGTTCCGGCAAAACCCCTTTTGAATCTTGACCACCACAAATTATCAGCTCCTTTGGGAAGAGCCCCCTTGAGCGCCTCCTACCACGAGAGAATTAATGGTCGATACCCTTTCAACTGGAATTGATCACATTGACGAACCAAGGCAGGGACGTGTGCGGCCGCGTCACAACCCCATCACCTTGAGTGCCGCGGGAACCGCATAGCGGCTGCCGTCATAGCGCATCCGGTAGGTCCGCTTCACAGGCTTGCCAGGATGGGACTGGCATTCGCCATTCTGGTCGGGGGAGGGATTGTCGGTATCCGTCCGCTCGACCGCAATGATGTCATGATAGCCGTGGTGGCGCGCCGGGCTCATCGTCAGCCTGACCTGGCTGGAATGGAAGGATCCGGCGCAACTGGCATCGCCTTCGCCGCCAGTGCCGGCCACCACGAGACCGTCGAGCACCACGCGCAGCGCACCGCCGGCGAGGGCATAGAGCCGCAGGTCGGTTTCAGTGAAGGGATTGGCCTGAGAATGGTTTGCCATTTCGATGCGCAGGCCGAAGGCGGTGACCTCAGGGGCCATTGCATAGCGGCCGGTGTCGAATTCCACCTTACGGATCGCGATGGCATCATCGGTCATCAGTCCAGGCTGGAGCAGGCGCTGGCGCACACGCAGCGTATTCCTGTCGACGACCAGAAGCTCGATATCGCCGACATGCAGGTCGTCGCCGTTAGCGCTGTCAATCAGCGGTACCGCGACCAAAAGCAGGTCGTCATGAGCCGGCCAGATCTTGCAGGCCAGGCCGAATGGCGCATCGCTCTCCGGGAGCGTCGAGGCGATGCTGGTATGGGGTTCAAGCGTGAACGAGGTGCCGTCGGCGCTCTTTCGGGCCTTGGGATAGGCCTGCTGCACCAGCGCGGCGGCATCGCCGCAATCGCCCGCCGCGGCCTTGGCGGGCGACAGGCTGGTCAGGCAGAGGAAGAAGACAGGCAACAGGATTCGCATGAGGTTCTCACGTCACAGCGCGGATGCGGGCAGGCATGTCTACGCGAGATTGCTGGCGGCGCACAGGGGTGCGCGGAAAGTGCGGCTAACGAGGCCTCGATGAACTGCTGAATCGAGAGAGCTCGTTTGAGTCCCCTACGACGCATGCCCCCAGCGCTGAACCCGGTCATCCACGGACCGACTGTACTGGCAGATCAAGATGTGTGGCGGGGTCGGCCGCGGATCGAGCCCTTGTACCGCCCATGAACCGTTTCACATCGGCCTCCCTCCAAAGCCGGGACCAGGCGCATTTGTCGCCAAGATAATCTCGACTAGAGGATTGCCTCTGGCGTCGGCAGCCTGAAAGAAAGCAAAGGCGCTCGCTTCCTTTCGAAGATGTAGGAGCTCGGCCTCCATACCCCTCGACCGAATTCCGTTAACGGGGCCAGTGCGCGGGTGCGGGCTGAGAAATGGGGTGCCGCTAAGGGGTTCGGAGCGACCGCTCGGCACACAAGGCCGGGATACTGGCGACCCTATGGCGCCTTGGAAAAGCAGCACTGCCTCGGCGCGACCCCGGTTTGATCCGTCGTTGTGGCTGGGCTGCTTGGCTCGTGGGTTTCGCGCGCACGACCGAGCGGAGCGACCAACGCGATGACGAGGATTCGCCAACCTGCATTTCATCGCCAGCGGCAAGGCCACCATCCGCGCTTAGCCACCTGCTGGACCCGCTCCCGGGTCATCGCCCGCGCTATTGACCCAGCCGCATAAAAAGCATCCCGCCGCAGAATAGCTGATACGCAGTGGCGATGATCAGCTCTTTTGCTGGTCAGCCCAATTACCGGGATCCCTATCCCGAATTCAAAAGGCGATCTTCACACCCAGCTTGCCGCTGACGGTTGAACTGTCTTGAGACCACTTACCGCGAATTTCGCTGCTGAGCATTATCGATTGAGACATTTTCAGGTTGAAGCCGGACGACAGTGCAGCCGAAAAGTCCGCGTCATCAAAGTCACTCTCTCTACCGTCGGCGCTTGCCGTGTTGGAATAGCCGAAGCGCTCCTGGATATCCAATCGCGCATAGGGGCTGATCACCATGCCATTGCCGAGCAGAAAATCAGCGTAGACTCCAGGTTCGAATTTGACTGCGCCAAACGACAACCGGCTCTTTCCATAGACAGTGTCAAAGCTGTCTGTGTATCCATCGCCGGTAAAGATGACGCCCAACAATCCGCCGCGGATGTCGAGTCGCACCCGATCGGTCAGGTTGAAGATGCGACCAATTGAGCCTGTCAGTGCATAGCCCTGTGTGTCGTAGCTGCCGAAAGTGCGTGCCGCCCTTTCGATGTCGGTGTTCCCAAGGAACGCAGATGCTGCCACGAGCGCATAACTTGTGCCGCGTCGAATGAGCCCGTAGCCGCCGAACATCCCACTTCTGTTGGTTGCTTCACCCTCCCCGATGAACCCGAATGCGTCGGAATCGACTTTGGCCGAGGCATACCCGGCGAACAGGCCGAGGTTCAGCCCATGCTCGCTGCCGAATCCAAAACGCTTTGCGGCATTGAAGTCGACGCTGATGGCAGCGGAGAATTCATCTACGCGGAAGCTCGGCCCATCAAGGACGCCCAAGCTATTCGAAATCGAGAAGCCGTCATGTTCCGTGCGAGCCAACTGACCGGAAGCGAAAACACCGAACGGCGTCGACTGAGCGAGCGGAACCCCGTTCGCGAGGCCGACGTCCGCTTCGACTACGCTGTCAACTACATCACCAAGCGCCCCCAAAGACGTGTCGACAATTACGCTGTTGGTCGCACCTCCAAGATAGCAGTTCGTGTCCAGAAAGATGCCCTCACTGTCCATAATGCAGGCGCTTGCCTGAGAAGGCAGTAAGATCAATGCAGCGGCAAACGAGAATATGCCCGCTGCGCATAAGCGCCGAGCGAAGCTTTCCTTCATTGTCCTTTCCCCTCTTAACTACAAAGCTAATGTAATAAGGGATGCGATACGCAGAAGATTCTCAATGCAATATCTGGCTGTGGCAGCGTGGGTGCAACATATTGCACCGGCGCTGGCAAGAGTGTAGCAGGTTCTCGCCGCTCGGGATATGGGTTTTGTACATTGCTCGATTTCTGCTTGCTAGAACCTGCGGCGGAGCTTGCCGACCGGATCTGTCGATTGCACGCGCCAGCGCTACTTTGTCGGATGATCACTGCGTCAAGAAAGCGGGCTAGCACCACCCTTGCGCTTTCTTTGAGGTGATTTCTGGTGTAAAAAAACCGCTGCACTCCGAGACATAAGTTTCACGCGCAAGAGTAGCGTGAGCCGGTTCGACACTTCGACGACTCTGAGATTGTCGCATGCTGAAACGAGCCTGTTACATGACCCACAGTCCCTTCCTGCGCATCATAATGGTTCTGCTGGTGGCACTGATTGGATCGGTAAGCGGTCAAGCGGCGGTCGAAGATGAACCAACGCCACAGTCAAGCAAGCGGCTCGCCATTGTCATCGGCAACTCCGATTACCAAAGTGTTCGTCTCCCACACTTGCCCAATGCGGTGAACGACGCCACAAGGCTTTCCGAAAGCCTGGGAAGGCTGAATTTTGATGTGCTGCTGGGAGTGGATCTCTCCCTTGCCGGTTTCGGCAAGCTCTTTCGCCAGGCCGATGGCAAGCTTGTGGGCGCCAGCGCGGTGCTGATTTTCTACGCCGGGCATGGCGTGCAGCTTCAGGGCGAGAATTACCTGCTGCCGGTCGACACGCCCGATCCTGAAACCATCGGGGAACTGACTGCGAAAGCAATCAAGCTCAACGACCTGATCGCACGATTCTCAAGTCGGGAACGGCAGACCTTCATTTTCCTCGACGCGTGCCGAAACAACCCGATGGGCAAAGGCCCAAGTGTAATGGATGGGCTTGCGCAGGTCGAAGTGGGCGAAAACACGTTTGTTGCCTTTGCAACCCAGCCAGGCAACATCACGGCGGACGGCTCGGGAGACAACAGCCCGTTCACCACAGCCCTTTTGAAGAATGTCGAGATCCCAGGGCTCAGCATTTCGGACATGATGATCCGCGTGCGCAACGAGACTGAAGCACTCACTGTCGGTCGTCAGGTCCCGTGGGATCAGTCCAACCTTCGCGAGCAGTTTTACTTCACCGAGCAGCAAGTGCTCGACCCGGCTCAGTTGAGCGCCAGCTTGTCGCGCATCCTGTCGGATCCTGTCGCGAAGCAAAGACTCCAGGTAGAACTTGCTTCCAACGACTTGCAGACTGCGGTGATTATCGTGGGACAGACTTTACGATCGCTGGAGGCTTCGGCGCCATCCGGCGCGTCAGCCGATGCGGTTGGTACGGAGATTGCCAGCCTCGAAGGGGCCCGGAAAAGTGTGATCTCCGGTCTCGAAACTTTGATCGTTGGCACGCAGGCTGGTGCAACGAAGCCTGAAAAACAAGCCGAGCTCGTACGCAGTGTCCAGACAGAATTGCGCCGCCTAGGTTGTTATCGAATGACCGTCGACGGAGATTGGGGCAAGGGCTCGCTCCATGCTCTCAGCACGTATTACAAGAACACCAAGCGAATAACGTCGGCCACCGAGCCGACCGTTGAACTTCTGGGGGAGCTCTTTTTGCACTCCGGCCGCGTCTGCAAAGACCCTGTGACCGTACCGCAGAGGCCCAGGCGAGCAAGTGTCGCCTCAGATGTTGCGCCCGTGCGGAAAAAGGGTGCTCCCAGCCGAAAAAATCCCAGAAACTCGCAGCCGCAATCCTCGCCTCCCGCAGCTGCTCCTCCCGATATCAATGGCGGAATTGGGATTGGCGGCGTTTTCTAGAGAAGCCATTGTTCCACGCGTACCCTTCTTGTCACGCGACCACAGCATGGCGTGATTTGGGCCCGCCTGCGCAGCTAAACAACCTGGCTCGTACCGATCGCTGTTCCGGCGATCCGTTCCGCGTATATGAACGCGATTGTCTGGTGAGGTCTTCCGGACCGGAGAAGGTTGGATACGAGTTCCTCCCCCTCCGCCATACACTCGGACCCAACAATCTTGCCTCGGCTCGATGGTGCACGAACCGCGCAGAACCGCCGGGCTTTTCAATTCTAGCTGCCGGGACAATCGTCAAAATGCCGCTTCGCTGGGCAACGGGAACGAGTTTGCTTACGACGGCCGCCGTAGTGCTCAATCCGGTCGACTGTACTAGCCGAGATATGGTTTGGCGCGGGCGCGGGTCCAGCTCTGTGTCGCCGTGAACTGTTCGTGACCCGGATTTGATCCGTCGCTGTGCTTGAACTGGCAGGCTCGTAAGTCGCGCGTGGCCGACCGAGCAGAGCGCCAGGGATCGGAAGAGCACGCCTGGAGGTGTGACAGACGTTGCAGACACTCGGTCCCTGATGTAATTTAGCATTCGATCAAGTGAGGAATATGCCCGCTGTCGCGACGGCTTTTCTCTCTTTCTGTCTCGGCAGATTGCATGCTCTCTGACGGACCTTGCTACCACATGCTGTGTTCTTGTGGGCGAGGCAATAGCGTTCAAGGGAATTGCCATGCTCCGACTTTGCGGAATCATCGCAGCCTTCCTCCTCGCGAGCTTCACGACCTTTGAGGCTAGCGCCGACCGAAGGGTCGCCTTTGTCATCGGCAACTCGGAGTACCGACAATTCCCGGCACTCAAAAACCCGGCCAGGGATGCCGAGGACGTATCGAAAACGTTTCGACTGGCCGGTTTTGAGGTCTTCGTCGCAAGCGATCTGACCAAGCTGCAGTTCGAGGAGCAGTTTCGCAACTATCTGGCCGCAGTCGACGGCGCCGACCTAGCCGTCGTCTACTATTCCGGTCACGGCTTCCAGATCGGCGGCGAAAACTTCCTGATTCCGGTCGATGCCTCCTTGAAGCAGGCGGCAGACATCGAAGTCCAGGCCATCAAGCTCAACGATGTGCTGGAACAGTTGCGTTCGAAATCGAAGATCCAGGTGATCATCCTCGATGCCTGCCGCAACAATCCGTTCCCACGCAAGAATTACTGGCTGAGGGACCAGCTCATTACTGCCGGCAACGCCGGGCTCGCACAGGTGAGGAGCTCGCTGAACACCCTGATTGCGTTTGCCACCGAACCCGGGGCGGCGGCTTATGACGGCGCCGGCGAACTCAGTCCGTTTTCGGCAGCGTTTTCCCGTCGCGCGCTGGCCCCGAACCAGGAGATCCGCACCGTAATGGCGGCGGTGCGCCGCGATGTGGTGGAAGCCACAAACGGCCTCCAAGTTCCCTGGGAGAACTCGTCGCTGATCGACGAGGTCGTGCTAATGCGCCGCAGCAATCGCCCCTCGCTGCCGCCGGTGCTGGAGAAGGTCGTGCTGTCGGGAGTGGGACCCGTCGGCTTGGGCCTGCCCGAACCGATCGACGTCGACGGCGGCACGATCACATTGAGCATCGAAAGACCGCCTGCCTTGGGGCGCCTGATGCTGGACGGCAAGCCTGTCGAGGTGGGCGTGCCGATCCAAGGCAAGGACCTGCCCCATTTGCAGATGGATGTTCCCAAGGGTGTCGCTACGCAGGAAGAGGTGGATATGCTTGCCTATGCCACGCATGACGACTGGGGAGGCCAAACCCAAGGCATCGTGGTATTTCGGGTCAAGAGCGGCGAAGGCGCGCAAGGCGAAGAGATCATGGCCTCGCTCGAAGCCGAGCAGAAGCAGAACGTGCTGGAGCGCGGCATTCATATCACCGGTGCGGCCGAGGCGCTCGAAAACCGAAATTTCAATGTTCCCGTGGGTGTCGGTCCGGTTGCGCTGAACCTTGACTTCCCGACCGATGATCCCGCCGTCAGCCTGAAAGTTTCGGGTTATCCGGCAACGGGAACGCTCTCGCTGCCGGATCGAACCCTGGCGCCCGACTCGAGCCTGAGGTCCGGTGAAGTCGACCGGCTGCGCTACGAACCCCAGATCGGCGCCGAAGCCACGGTCGAGGTTGGCTTCGAAATCCGGGCGGACAGCAGATCATCCAAGCCCGCCACAATGAAACTGTCGCCGACAGTCGATCCGTGCGATACGGCTGCCGGCGAACCTCTCGACCTGCAAGGCGTCGTCCCCGGCTTGCTGCCGAACGAAATAGGCACCAGCGCGGTAGAGCTTTGCGAGGCCGCCGTGAAGGCTTATCCCGCCGTTCCGCGCTTCCGCTATGAACTGGGGCGCGCGCTCCTTGCGGCAGGCAAGGTCGACGAGGGCAGGACAGCCATCGAGGAAGCCGCCAAGAAGGGACACGTCCGTGCCGTGTTCGAGCTCGGCTACATGTATGCGACGGGAACCGGAATGGCCGTCGACCGCGCACAGGCCAACGCGCTTTATGCGGCGGCGTCGGACAAGGGGGATCCCTATGGCATGACGTCGTGGGGTCGCGCCTTGTTCAATGGGTATGGCGTCAAACCTGATACCAGCAAGGGTTTGGACCTGCTGCTCAAGGCAGCGGCGATGGGGCACACCTATGCAATGAACGATCTTGCCGCAATCTTCACCGAGGGCCGCAACGGCGTGACCGCCGATCCGGCCCGCGCCGTTGCGTTTCTGCAGGCCGGCGTCCAGCGGCAGGATATGTATTCGATGAACCTGCTCGGCCGCAATTACTTGTCTGGGCAGGGCGTGGAGAAGGATCCGAAAGAGGCGCTGGCGCTTTTTCAGAAGGCAATCGATCTCGGCCAGCCCTACGCTCCGGGCAGCCTCGCACGCATGTATCGGGACGGTGTCGACGTGGAACGGAACCTAGCGGAAGCGCAAAGATTGTTCGAAATTGGGATCGCGCGGGGCGATCAGTTCGCAGCTTTCGATCGCGCGGCCCTCGAATTGCAAAAGGGCGACAAGGCGGATCAGGCCGTTGCAGTGCGTTTCCTTGCGTTTGCGGCTGCGCTCGACCTGCGCAAGGAACTGCCGGAAGCCCAAAGGACGCTGGCAAAATTCGGATCGAAGCCGAAAACGGCGGCGTTGAAGCAGCTGCGCCAGGAACTGAAATCGAAGATCCCCGGGTCCGGTTCACTCGATACTCAACTGGTTCGCGCGGCCAGACGAGTCTGGGAAGAAGCCAATCCGCGTCGGGACTTGTTTTGATCAAGGAGGAGGCAATGGTGGGAAGGGCATTGAAGCGAGCAATCATCGGAACAACGCTATCCGGCGTCCTGGCGGGCCTCATGGGCTGCAATTCTCTGACACCCAAATTTGAACCGACGGCGCTGGTCGGCACGCCCCCGCCGAAGGTCGTTCGCAGGGTTCCTCCGCCAAAGGTCGTCAAGCCCGCTCCCAAACCCAGGGCCGCCAAGAAAGTGATTATACCGGTTGAAGAGGAGCCTGTTCCTGCGCCTGTCATCATTCCTCCTTCGGGCGGGAGCGGCGGGAGCGGAGGCGGGGGAGGCGGCTGGGGGGGGTGATCAGGTCAGGGTGTGAGGGCCAAAGAAGGATCGCACGACCGTAGCGTTCCGTGGCCTTTGATCGATTCCGGAGGACCAGTAAGGCACCGCCGGACGAAACGGGCGGCAAACAGATATGTTCAACCTACCGCCACCGCGCCACACCTCGACTGTACCAGATGTTCCGGTTCCTGAACCAGGAGGTTGCGCCATTTCCTGACGCCTAAGAAAGAGAGACAAAGTCCGGATCGGCACATATTGTCATTCGCAACGTCGTCCCGCTGGATGCTTGCCCAGCTGACCTCGACTCGCACGTTGCCAAAGCGCTTCTTTCACCTCACATGTCTATTTCCGCGCTGTCGCCGTTATCATGCCCACCTGAAGCGACGACATGGAGCCGTCCACCACGAACTGCTGCCATTGCGCAGATGTCCCGCTCGAGCGCATCGCGTTTCACCGGGTCGGCTTGAGCGACCAACACGCGCTTTATGATTGCTTCACGCTCTGATCGGGCGCGTTGCCCGACCGGCTCGTTGTGCGGGAGGGACTGATTTGACTCTATGGCCCAGCAGGAGCAGTGGCAGCCGGAGGGCAGCGCCGCGGGACTCTACGAGCGCTACCATTATGACGGCAGGAACGAAGAAGCAGTAGTAGTCATGGACCGAAGCTATGCCTTCAATCACGCCCAGCATGGCGCGGACATAGGCGAACTCCCGCGAAAGGTTTGACAGCGCAGATCAGCGCAAGATGTCCGACAGGCTCTCGGGCTTCTTCTCGCCAAGCGTCAGATCAAGGCCCGACAGCAGGTCGACGAGATGGCTTCGCATCAGGTCGGACGCGTCTTTTGCGTCGTGCTTTTCGATGGCATCGACAAGGGCGTGATGGGCCTGGCTTTCGCAGGTGGTGTCGCGGCGGCGCCAGTAGAGCGCGATGATCAGCGACGACCGCGACAGCAGGTCTTTGACGAAGCCGGTCAGGATCGAATGGCCGGCGATTTCGGCGATGCCGACATGGAATTTTGCCGACAGCATAATGGCGTCGCTGTCGCGGCCGGCATGCAGGGCCTCGTGCTCTTTTTCGAGATGAAGCCGCAGTTGCGCAATCTCGGCCGGCTTTGCCAGTTCGGCGGCAAGCGCCGCGACCTTGGGCTCGATCAGCGCCCGCGCTTCGAACACCTCGCGCGCTTCCTGCTTGGTCGGCTGGGCGACGAACGCGCCGCGGTTCGGCTCGAGCCGAGCCAAGCGGTCATGCGACAGCGCCTGCAGCGCCGCGCGTATCACCGCGCGGCTCACCGAATAGATCGAGGCGAGTTCGTCCTCGGGTAGTTTTGTGCCCGGTGCGAGGCGGTGGCTGACGATGGCGTCGCGCAGGCCGGCATAGACCGGAAACCAGCGCATCGTCGGCTTGTCGCCATCCCGTGGCTTTGGCCCAAGCAGGTCCATCGTCTCATTGTCCCGGCGGCCGGATCGCATAGCGGCGCGAACACCGCGTTTCCGGCCGCACATCGAACATCCTGTGTGGGAATGTCAACAATTTTGCACGCATCAGGACACACGGCCGGAGGGCGAAAAGGGCGCAAAGATTCCGGCGAAGGATTTTTCGAGTGGAACCTGGTAGCCGCCGCGCTTTGAGGTCGACAGGCCAAGGCCGACGAGGCTCTCGCAGAGTTTTACTGCGCAGGCGACGCCGTCGAGCACGGGAAGGCTATGTTCGCGGCTGAGCGCGGCGGCGAGGTCGGCCATGCCGGCGCATCCCAGCACAATCGCTTCGGCCCGGTCGTCGCGGATGGCGCGCTCGATCTCCTCCGAAATTCGATGGCGGGCGTTGGAGCCGGGCACTTCGAGCTCCAGAACGGGAACGTCGCTTGCCCGCACCCTGGCGCAGCGGCTGGCGAGGCCGTAGCGCACCAGATTGTGCTCGATCGCCGGCACCGAACGCGACAGCGTCGTCACCACGCTAAATTTGCCGGCAATCAGGCTCGCCATGTGAAACGCCGCTTCGCCGATGCCGACCACCGGCATCTCGCCGACGCAGCGTACTGCGTCGAGGCCGGTGTCGTCGAAGCAGGCGATGACGCAGGCGCTCGCCGCCGGATGTCTCTGGATCTCGCCGATCATTCCCGGGATGGCGAAGACCTCGTCGAAATAGCCTTCGACGCTCGGCGGCCCGTCCTTCGGATTGACGGCGATGATCCTGGTGCCGGCCGAAGCCGCGCGGCGCGCCGCCTCGCCGATCTTTTCGGTCATGGACGCGGTGGTGTTGGGATTGACGACGAGTACGTCCATTTGCGCTTTCATATTTCGCCGCCGAGATAGAGTTTCTTGACCCGGTCGTCGCCAAGCAGCTCAGCCGAATGTCCGGCCAGCGCGATCTTTCCGGTCGTCAGTGCGTAGGCGCGCTGCGAGATGCGCAGCGCCATGCGCGAATTCTGCTCGACCAGCAGCACGCTGACCTTTTCGTCGCGGTTGATTGCGACGATCGAGCGGGCGATGTCCTGCACGAGCTTCGGCGCGACGCCGAGCGAGGGTTCGTCGAGCAAGAGCAGCTTCGGCTTGGCCATCAGCGCCCGCCCGATCACCAGCATCTGCTGTTCGCCGCCGCTCATCGTGCCCGCCATCTGCGAATAGCGTTCCTTCAGGCGCGGAAAACGCCCGAGCACCATGTCCAGCGTCCTTGCGATGTCGGCCTTGTCGGTGCGGGTGAATGCGCCCATCATTAGATTGTCGCGCACCGTCATGTAGGAAAAGACGCGCCGCCCCTCCGGCACCATGGCGATGCCCATCCTGACCAGCTCATCCGGCCGCGTTTTGTCGATGCGACGGCCCTGGAAATGGATCTCGCCGCTGCGGACCTTTTTCAGGCCGGTGATGGCGCGCAGGACTGACGATTTGCCCGCACCGTTCGCGCCGATGAGCGCTACCGTCTCGCCCTCGTTGACGTTGAGCGACACACCCTTCAGTGCATAGACATGGTCGTAGTAGAGTTCGACGTCGGAGACTTTCAGCAGTTCGCTCATGGCTAAAATCCGATCGTCTCATCTTCGGCGCCGAGGTAGGCCTCGATGACCTTTTCGTTCTCCTGGATTTCCTTCGGCGTTCCCTCGGCGATTTTCACACCGAAGTTCAGGACGACGATTCGGTCGGAAATGTTCATCACGGCTGGCATGTCGTGCTCGACGAGCAGCACGGTCACGCCGCGTTTGCGGACGCCGCGCACCATCTCCACCGTACGCGCGGTTTCGTCGTGATTCATGCCGGCAAAGGGTTCGTCGAGCAGGAGCACGGTCGGGTTGGTGGCGAGGCCGATGGCAATCCCCAGCGCGCGCAGATGGCCGTGCGGCAGCGTGCTGGCGATCTCATGCCGTTGCGCGCCGAGATCGAGGAAGTCGATGATCTCGTCGGCGGATCGCCCGAATTCATCCTCGTCGCGCCGCGCTGTAGTCGTGCCGAGATAGAAGCCGGCAAGGGTAGCATTGGAACGCAGGTGATGTGCGATGATGACGTTGTCGCGCACGGTCATGCCCTTGAAGATCGTCGTCTCCTGGAATGTGCGGACGACGCCCTTCCGGGCGACGATATGCGGCGCCAGACCTGAAATCCGCTGTCCGCGAAACAGCACCTCGCCCGAGGTCGGACTGATGAAAGAGGAAATCAGCTTGAACAGCGTCGATTTGCCGGCGCCGTTGGGACCGATCACGGAGAGGATTTCGCGTTCCCGGACGGCGAAGGAAACATTGTTAACCGCGACCAGCCCGCCGAAGCGTTTGGTCACTGCCTTGATCTGGAGAAGCTCGGTCATGGTCCTAGCCCTGCTTCTTGCCGAACAGCCGCAGGCTGAGCAGGCCGTTGGGAAGGAACAGCATCAGCGCGATCAGCACCGACGAGAAGATCAGCAACTGGAACTCGCCGGTCTCGAACAGGAAATCCCAGCCGAAATAGAGCACGAAGGTGCCGATCATCGGCCCGAAGACGTAGCTGAGCCCGCCGAGGAAGCAGTTCAGCATGAAATTCACCGAGTCGGTGACGGTGAAGCTGGACGGATAGATCGACTGCGAGATGGCGACGAACATCGCGCCGCCGAGACCGCCGAGGAACGAGGAGATGGCGTAGGCGATGACGCGCAGATAGGCGATGTTGACGCCGATCGAGGAGGCCAGTTCCTCGTTCTGCTGCAGCGACTGGCAGAGCTTGCCGATGCGCGAATGGACCAGGCGGTAAAGCCCGGCAAAGCACAGCACCATCAGCACCACCGAGACGAGATAGAACGCCGGGCGTGGATTGGCGAGCGTCGCGAAATCGGGAAGGATGGTCAGGCCGACGATCGAAATGCCGCCGGGGAGCGGAATGCTCACCATGCCCTTGGCGCCGTTGGTGATCGGCAGCGCCAGCGCCAGCAGCCGCGCTACTTCGGTCAAAACCAGCGTGACCATGGCGAAATAGACGCCGCGGAGCCTGAGGATGGGCAGTCCGATCAGCACGCTTGCAGCGGCGCAGAACAGCCCGGCCAGCGGCAGTGTCAGCCAGAACGACACACCATACTGGACGACAAGGATGGCCGAAACATAGCCGCCCATAAGCGCGAAGGCACCCTGGCCGATATTGATGCGGCCGATGTAGAAGGTCACCCATACGCCGGCGCTGGCGATACTGAGCAGCGCGACCGAGGTCAGCGTATAGTAGAGGTCGAGCCGACCGGTCGCCTCGATCAGCCAGGGCACGCCGATGAGTACGACCAGCAGGAAGACAGCGACGGCGAGGATGTTGCGTGTACGCTTCATGTCCATCACCCCCACGGCTTGCCCATGAGCCCGTTCGGCCGGATGCTGAGGAAGACCATCAGCGCGGCGAAGATGACGAGATAGGTAACGTCGCCATACTGGCGTAGCACTGTCAGGCCGACCGATTCCATCATGCCGAGGATGAAGCCGCCGGCGATTGCTCCGCTGACGACGCCGGCCCCACCGATCATCACCATCAAGAACGCCTTGATCGAGATCGGTCCGCCGATGCCCGAATTGACGCCGGTGATGGCGACCAGCAGCCCGCCGACTATGCCGGCAAGCATGGCGCCAAGCGCAAAGCCGATCATCGAATAGCGGTCGACCTCGACGCCCATAAGCTGCGCCGCGACCCGGTCCTGCGCCAGCGCCCGCATGGCGCGTCCCGGCTTGCTATACTGCATGAAAAGCACGAAGGATGCGATGAACAGTATGGCGAGAGCGCCGACCAGCAGCCGGTCGTAAGGCATTATGAGGCTGTCGGAGACGAAGACGCCGTTGACGATCTTCGGCACGCCGCGCTGCTTTTCACCGAACAGGAGGAGGATCACGGCGTCGAGGAAGAATGCGACCGCCGCCGCGAGAAGCATCGTACTTTCCTCCCGCACGCTTCGCCTAATCACCGTTCTGAAAAGGAATTTCTCGACCAGCGCTCCAATGACCAGCAGCGTGATCCCGGACGCAACGAGCGCGACGACGAAAGGCATGCCGAGCTGGCCATAGACGGTGTAGGTGATGAAGCCGCCGAGAACGTACATCTGCCCATGGGCAAAGTTAAGCACGTTCATCAGCGCGAAGATCAGGGTCAGACCGAGCGCGATCAAGGCGTATTGCGCGCCAAGATAGAGCCCGTTGGCGATGACTTGTTCCATCAGGATGGTTCCCCGGCCATTCAGAGGCTCAAGACGAATGCAGAGCCTCTGCGGCAATCCGCTTCAGTGCGGTTGCGTCAATCGACTTGAGCGACGAAGAGCGTCTCGAACTTGCCGTCGCGGTATTCCGTGACTACCATCGGGACCGAAAGCTGGCGCTTCTGGCCGAATGACGTCATTCCGACATAGGTCAGCTTGGCATCGTCCTTCAGATAGGGATTGGGCGCCGAGAAAGTGTCGATCGTCTTCTTGAACTCCTCGACTTTGTCGATCGCGGCCGGGTTCGCCTTCAGCGTCTCGATGATGTATTCGAGGGCGTAGACCTTGGTGTTCGACTCGTCATTGTATTCGCCAAACATTTTCGTATAGCGGTCGACGAATTCCTTCATCGTGTCGGACGCGATTTCCGGCGTCGAGGCGCCGCCGACTGAGATGAAGCCGTTGGCCAACTCGCCCGCGCCCTCTTCCAGCACCTTGGCATCCTGCGCCGTTTCGGTGGAGATCAGACCTTCGTAGCCGAGCTCGCGCGCGGCGCGGATCAGCAGCGGCGCATTGCCGGGCGCGACACCCGAAAGCACCAGCAGGTCCGGTTTTTGCAAAACGATCGGCGTCAGTACCGGCGTGAAATCGCGGGTATCGTTTTGGTAGACGTCCGTGGCAGCCACAACCTCGAGCCCGAGCGCCTTTGCCGCGGCAACACCGCCATCCCGCTGGCTCAGCGGATCGGATTCGTTGGCGGCGACAAAGGCAACTTTCTTCACGCCCCTTTTTTCCATGAGATATTTGTAGATCGCCGGAGCCGACTGGTAGTTGGCGATCATGCCGAGCACGGCGTTGGACGCCGGCGGGCTGTAGAGTTCCTTCGGGAACGCGTAGGGAAAATAGATGATGCCCTTGGATTCAGCCACAGGACGCACCGCCGCCGCGCCGTCGTCGACATTCGGACCGACGACATAGTGGATGCCCTCCTGGGCCATCTTCTCCATGCCGGCGATCGCCCGCTTCGGGTCCTTCTGGTCGTCGAAGGTGACGATTTTAATGTCGTAGGTCTCGTCACCAATCTTCACACCGCCGGTTTCGTTGATCCAGGCGGCGCGCGTCTGCATCGAGCGGACGTTGGATGTGCCCCACGCAGCGGCCGCGCCACTCGTCACGCCGACAAAGCCGATCTTGAGTTCCTTGTTAGCGGCGTGCACCGTGATTGTGCCGCCGGCCATGATTGCCAGCGCGGAGACGGCGCCGCGCGCCGCGGATGTGATTATTGAACGCCTGTTGATCATTGTTCTTTCCCCTTTGGAGGCCGCGCATTGTTGCGACAGAACTCGACCGATACGCGGACTTTTGTGAGTGAAGGCTCAAATCAACCACCTGTCAACAAAACTTTTTCCGATTGTTGACAATCTTGTGAGCGGTCGTAGATGAAGAGCGCAAAGATTCGAATCGGCGTCGATTCGGGTAGCGCTGGTTGGGGCGTATTCATTCATTCGGCTGCCATTTCCCCCTACGGCTGACTACGGCTGGGAAGCACAATGAACATGCCGATGCCGGGAACGTCGGCGGGAGGATAGGGGCGGGAGCGGGCTCCAGCTCTGCGGTTGGCTGCCAATCCGCTTCCGCCCTGGAGACGTTCCCCGTGTTCGTGGCTGGAGTCCTCCTTGTCCATGCGCTCGGTCGTGAGAGCGGCCTCAGCGAATGGGGAGCTAGTCTCTATTTCTCAGTCAGGCTGGTTTATCTCCCGCCCTACGCAGCGGGGGTTCCCCTGTTTCGTTCCCTCGTCTGGAATGTCGCATTCGTTGGAATTGTGCTGCTTTTGCCTGCGTCACTCTGGCCCGAGCTATAGTGCCCAGAGCGCCATCACACGGCGAGATTCCCTTCCACCTATTCTCTGAAAGATCGACCGGAAAGGATCGTCAGCGGCCCGCTTGGCGCAACGGCCATCGAAGAAGAGCATCAGACGCGCTGTGGAGAACATCCACTCGCTGACTGGCCGAAAAGGTACATGGGAAGAGACCACATTGTTGGTAGCGAAGGTAAACCGGATGCTGCGCGGATGGGCGAACTAGTTCTCGGTAGGAACCACCAGCAAGGCATACCGGGCCCTCGACAGTTACACTGCAGTGCGGTTGCGCCGGTGGCTGCGTTCCAAACACAAGACCAGACGATGCAAGGGCGGGGCCCATCCAGACTCGCATCTTACGAGCACTTCGGGCTCGTACGTCTGACCCGACTTGGACGTGGCGTGTCGTGGGTGAAGGCGTGAGTTTTTGTCCGAGACCCGGATGCGGGAGATCTGCAGGTCCGGTTCGATGAGCGAGGTGTGGAAACGGAGCCAAGGTTGAATCAATAAGGCAGGGCCAGACGAAGGGGCGGCAAACAGATATGTTCAACCTACCGCCACTGCGCCACACCTCGACTCTACCGTTTCTTCGCGTTCACCAAGGGCGAAGAAACGCGGAAGGCTGGCATCTGATTGACGGTCGGAAAAGCGCGGTCGCGCCAGTTGTCGCACCTCATTAGACGGTTTCGAGCCGGCTGAACCGAACCGGGATGAGTTTGCGAGTCTTCAGTTGCCCTGCCGAATCCTTGTCGATGACCGTCAGCAACTGCACATCTTGAGGTCCCACAGGCAGAACCAGGCGTCCCCCCGGCTTGAGCTGCTCAAGCAAGGCCGGCGGCGCCCGCCCAGCCGCGACGGAGACCAGGATCTTGTCGTATGGGGCGTGCTCGGGCCAGCCGCGCGACCCGTCTCCGACACGAATGCCGACATTGGATAAGCCGAGGCCCTGCAGCAGAGCCTCGGCATGGCTTGCGAATTCCTCGATGATTTCTACGCTCCAAACCTGCCCGGCGAGTTCCGCGAGGATTGCGGTTTGATAGCCCAGGCCAGTGCCGATCTCGAGCACCGCCTCGTGCGGTTGGGGAGCAAGGAGATCGGTCATGAGAGCGACGATGAATGGCTGCGAGACGGTTTTATCGAAGCCGATCGGCAGCGGCATGTCCTGGTAGGCATAAGGTGCAACCGAGGCTGGCACGAAGAGATGCCGCGGCACTCGCCGCATCGCTGCCATCACCCGCTCATCGAGCGCCGCCTTGCCGAGTTCTTCGCTTGCAAGGTCGGTATGGATTGCAATCATCTCGACCATGTGCCTGCGTAGGACCGCGAGGTGCTCTTCGTTCATTGGCTTCATGACGGTGGGGCTTTCCTCAACCAGATTGCTGCCGGTGAGCATTATATCCTGTTCGTCACGGTAGCGCCCGCCATCGTTTCCATTACGGGTGCCCAGGGCAAGCGTGGGTGACCGTCTTGGCAGGCTATCGCCGGCGGCGACCCTGGAGATTCTGGGCGCTATATCGCCATAGCGGTTTGTCCCGTATGCGGCTATCTCGCGCATCAGCTTCGCCAGCACCGGCCGGGAGGGCGAGGCGCCGGAGCCGTGCTCCTGGTGGACGAGGCGGCAGCCAGCCACCTTGACCTCGTCGACTTGGGCGTCGGTCGCCCGATCCTCGGTCGACGCGGGCATCGCCAATGGGCGACCGATCGGGAGAACTGGACGTTGTGCGTGCATTTGGCCGGTTTCGGGGCTTTTGTGGGTTTTTGTGCACACAAGGAATGTGCCAGAACACGAACGTGTGAATGCGTCTGGTGAGGCCTCAACGACGTCTCATCCGCCAACCGAGACTTGTAGTCCGTCGCGCAATGCCATATCTTATGCACAAGAAATGTGTTTCTGAATATGGCAAGGGAGGACAGGAATGACCCAAGCGTTGAAAGCTCCAGTTCAGAACGAACCGTTGGTGCTGTCCTATATGGATCGGGCTGGGAAGATCACTGTCGCCCAGGTTGCGGATGGATTCGGTATGTCCAAAGGTCAGCTTGCCGAAACGGCGGGTCTTGCGCGGGAAACCCTCTATAGGGTTGAGCGTAGCCGTGCTGCAAAGACGCAAGGTCGCCTTCGTGAAATGCTTGAGATCATCAGCAGGGTGACCGACTGGGCTGGAGGCAAGGAGCAGGCGATGGCTTGGTATCGGGCGCAGCCGATACCGGCCTTCGGCGGACGGACGGCGGAAGCTCTGGTTAAGGAAGGCAAGGCCAGCGCGGTTCGCGACTACCTGGATCACGTCGCCGTTGGTGGCTTTGCTTGAGGTTTGCCGGAATTTGCTACCGCGCCCATGATCCGCGTTGGTCGTTCCAGCCGATCTCAGGCGACGGAGCGGCTATTCGGGGTGCCAGATTCAACCCGAAAGGTGTGCGTACGCTTTATCTGGCGCTCGACGTCATGACGGCCGTGAAGGAGGCCAATCAGGGTTTTGCACATCGCATTGATCCCTGCGTGCTCTGCTCATACGAGATCGATTGCGATGACATTGTCGATCTGAGGACGGCGCAAGGCCAGGCCGACGCCGGGATCCGGTTCGAAGATATGGCTTGTGCATGGATGGATTTTCTTGCCGATGGCAAACGGCCGCCGTCATGGAGCATCCATGACCGCTTCGTTGCTGAAGGCAAGTTCGGCATTCTCGTGCCCAGCTTCGCGCCAGGTGCCGGCACATCCGATCAGAACCTCGTGCTATGGAGCTGGGGCGAGGTGCTCCCGCACCAGGTCAGGGTGATCGATCCGGGAGGCCGGCTGCCTCGGAACCAATTGTCCTGGAGCTAACGCCGCAAGGGTCGGATCGAATTGCGACTCAGGCGATTATCCGCCCGCCCGCCCGAGTGTGCGTTCCGCGTCATTGTAGTAGTTCGAGGCGCTGCACGGAGCGATGCTGCGACTGCTGGATGGCTTCGGGCAGCGGAATGGCGCGGCGTGCGGTTTCGGTGAGATAGCCGGAGCGCAAGCCATGGGCGGAGAAGGCTTGCGGATCGAGCCCGGCCTCGGCGGTGCGCCGCTTCAGGATCAGATTGACGGCCTGCGGCGTCAGGGCGCGCTTCGAGATTGCCCCAGCGGTCGAGGCCGCCAAACACGGCGCCGTCGCTGATCCCGGCGCGCGCCAGCCAGTCCTTCAAAACCAGCACAGGCCGGCCGACGAGCAGCACGAAAGCGTCGCTGTCGGCTTGCGTCGTCTCTTTGCGGCCGAGCCGTATCGACAGGCATGGCAATTTATCGCCGTCGGAAGCGTTGGGATCGGCCGGAACCGGGTCTTCGTCGACCAGCTGTTCGACGCGAAGAGCAGAAATTTCGCTGCGACGCCGGCCGCCGGAGGCGAAGGCGCTGATGAGAATCGCGCGATCCCTGACGTCGACGAGACGGTTGCCGGCGCATGTTTTCAGGGGGGCGGCCAGAATATCGGCGGTCTTGATCGCGCTCTGCAGCCCGGCGCATTGAATTTTCCGACAAGTTCCGCCCCATTTGGTCAAGATTGACCAGCTCGACAGCCGCCGGCGCACGGTGGACGACGCGTGCGGTTTTTTGTCATCCGTAACAGGCCCTGGGCTACCCACCGACGCCGCTACGTCAGCCGGCATGCCCTGCGCCGGGTCGGCCTCGCGTTTCGAAAAATCCCAAACGTAGTGAGCGACGAATTTGAGGAGCAGGGATTCCGGCGCCGGCCAAGGCAGAGGCTGTCCGGTGGCGGCCAGCGACTAGGCGTCGAGATAGCCGAGGTCGGGCGAGCGCGCGGAGGGAGTTTTTGCCGATGCCTTCCTGGGCCAGATGGCGCAGCATCGCGACGTCGTCGTCGGTCAAAAGTTCGCGGCGGTCGAAGGGCAACACCGAATCCAATGCGAGTCGAGCGCCTCGGCGCGTCGAACACCATTGCCCGATGGCCGACCGACGCGGTCAGTTGCCATTCGCGAGCGGTCCGAGAATTCGGATTCCCTGGCCGCGCGCGGCAACTGCGAGCTTGCGATCGAGGGTGGCCAGCGGCAACGCGGTTTCGATTGCCAGCGCAAGGTAGGCGGCGTCATAGGCGCTAAGACCGTGCGCGATGGCAAGCTCGATGATGGCGCCGTCACGCCCTGCGCCCGCATCCTCAAGCGGCAGCCGGCGAAGTCGCGCCATTGCGGAGATCGATTCGCCGGGAACGATCCGCCCGCGCCGTTCGGCCGTCAGGACAATGCTGCGCGCCTCGTGCCAGAACAAGGAAGGGACTGGAGATTGGCCTCTCAGTCCCGCGATTGTTGTTTCGGCCGCCTCACTGTGCTGCTCCGGCAAGAGCCAGGCAGCGGCAAAGGAGGCGTCGAGGACCAAGATCATCAGTAGCGATGCCCTTCGTGACGCCAGGCCAGGATCTCTTCAGTGGCCACGGGCTTCGCCTTGGCGCGCGCGGCGCGAACCTCGTCGATCAAGGCGTCCAGCCGGTTATCCTTGTGGATTCGGGAGAGTTTTGCGATCGGATCGTTGCCACGCGAAATAATCACCTCCTCGCCGGCCTCGACTTTCGCCAGCAGTTCGGAGAGATGGGTCTTGGCCTCGCCGACCTTCACTGTGATGGTCATTTTTCCGTCCTCGTGTGGCGTTGTACGCTGTGGCCTCCTTGTTCCGCCACGGCCACTCTCGTCGCGCTGAGCGCAGCCTTGCACGACAAAGTTTGCGCGACCATAGCGTCGATTCCGTCGGTTGGTCAAGGCTTGGTCAAGTCACCGATAAGAGGTCATTATCAATAGTGTTCTTTGGCCTCACATCATCCTCGGTGACTGTGGCTTTCACTTCCCGATTTCAATTAAAGCCCTAAGCTGAAAAGTCAGACGATGGTTTTTGCCTTCTCGCTTCAATCGAAGGCGAGCGACGGGCCTTTTCGGAGGCTGTTGGCCCCAGTCCAGATGAACTCAAGAGGGTCGCGGCGGTGCCGAGTTCCGAAGGTCAGCGGCAAAGGATCTGCGGACATCGCGGCTAACGGCTCAGGGCAACTCCCGATACTTGAATCCATCGCGCGGAGGTAATACCATATTTCAAGGTGTCCTTACCGAGGCTGCAATGACAACGACCGTAACCGCAAAAGGTCAAGTGACCATTCCCAAGCCCGTGCGCGATCTCTTGGGCATCGCACCGGGCAGCCACGTGGATTTTCGCCGCGCCGCCGACGGCAGCGTGGTGTTGGTTCGTGCGGACGAAAAACGGCCGGCAAGCCGCTTTGCCAAGCTGCGCGGCCATGCCGGCAAGGGGCTGAGCACCGAGGCGATCATGACCTTGACGCGCGACGAAGCGTGACGCTGGTCGACACCAACGTTCTGCTCGACCTCGTCACCGACGATCAGGACTGGGCGGAGTGGTCGATCGAACAGTTGGAGGCCGCCTCGCTGCGCGGACCGTTGCTGATCAACGACGTCGTCTATGCAGAGCTCTCGGTCCGCTACAGCCGGATCGAGGATCTCGACGCCTTTCTTGACGCGGCCGGCCTCGAGATCGTGACGATGCCGCGGCCGGTGCTATTCCTGGCCGGAAAGGTGTTCACCCAGTATCGCAAATCGGGCGGATCGCGCACCGGGGTGCTGCCGGATTTCTTCATCGGCGCCCACGCGGCGGTCGGTAAGCTGCCGCTGCTCACCCGCGACGTCGGCCGTTATCGCACCTATTTTCCATCGCTGATGTTGATCACCCCAGCCTGAGCGCGCCTGGCGAGGCCTCGAACCGCGCCGGCAGGGGAGGGTGCTTTTTAGAGCCCGACGCTTTGGTCAGGTTGACTCGGTAACGATCGCGGCCGCGTTGGTATTTGCGGGTGTCGGTTTTATTTCCCGATTTCAATTGAAGTCGTAAGCTGAAATGCGGAACCGCCGTTTACACCTTACGGCTAGCGCGAGGAGGGGACCGTCAGAGCCTTTGGTGAGGTCGACGCGGAACCGTCGCGCGCGGCAGCTCGTAAGGGCGGGACGTGCCGGAGTCATGCTCCGAAGTCAGTTCGCAGCCGGCCGAATGCTGCTCGACCCGCGCGCTTCTGTAGCTCGTCCGTCTACGCGCGCACGACCGCTCAGGCGTCACTGTGGTCGACGGAAGGACGATTGTGAGCCTCGCGAGCCATTTGCAGTGCCCGAGTCTCGCAGCTTGTGCCCATCCACGAATTGACTATTTTGCATGACTATGAGCGAGCATCTGGCCTTGGTTCTGACGACAGTTAACGGCCCTACAGCGAACAGCTCGACGGGGTGGCGCTGGCTCATTGTCTTTCGGATCTAGATCTGGCGAAGCAGTTTATCCTGGGCAGGTCAGTGCCTTCCTTGCAGAAGTGCCGGTCGAGCAGCAGATGGAGTTCGCCGCCGCGCACCAGATAGCGGTCGATAATCCGAAGGCTTTCGCGGCCCATTTCTCTGCCTGGTCCGGCGAGACCTATTAACTCGCTGCTTGATGATCGAGGTCCATAGCCGTCGTCCGTCCAAATGGCGGCGGCTTTTCGCCATTGCTGCCGATCTGATCGACCAGCTCCGGAAGAAGGCCGGAGGTTTTGAATTCGAATGGTCGTTTGGCGGCGGCACGGCGATGATGATCCAGATCAACCATCGCGAAAGCCACGACGTCGATATCTTCCTCGACGACCCTCAGCTACTCGGCTTCATTGACCAAGAGCCAACAGGGAGGGCATTGCCGGTCGCCGGCAGAGCAACTTGGCCATATTAGGCGTTAGGCGGCGACAGTTCCATGTCTCGCCTTCTCGACCGTGACGGTCACCTTTCGGTCACGCCGGTTCAGCACCCGCACAAGCCGATCGATGGTAAACTTGCCAAGACGGGCGTTGCGGATGTTCGAAATATCCGACGGCCTAACGCCGGTCACCTCCGCCGCAGCTCTGACCGTGAGGTGCCGCCGATTCAGCGCAGCGATGATCTCGGAAGGCCTTCATCTGCTTGGTATCGGCGTCGGGATCCCCCATGTCCGCGTAGACATTGCCGCTGCCTCTGACGATCTCGATTTTTTCTCTGTCATGACTCGATCTTCCGTATTTGCTTCAGCCGCGCCTTGATGAGGTCGATCGCCTCCTTAGGCTTGGCGATGCCCGTGGTCGACTTCTTCTGGAATGCACGCACGACCCAGATCAATCGCCGAGCTGGACGGCATAGATGACCCTGTAGGCGTCGGAGGGGTAGGGCAAGGCGATTTCCATCACGCCTGACCCCGGTGCTTCATCGGCTTTGCCAGATCGGCCTTCTGCCCGAAGCTTGCGACCGCCAGCGCGTCCAACATTCTATCCTGCACGGCTTTTGGCTTGCCGGCCGCAAGGCGGTGAAGCGGCGCTGAGGGCGGCGATGGTGCGGCTGCTCGACAGCCGCCTGAGTGCACCGACGGGGCGCTGACCGTCGCCAACCTGGCGCGCGAGGCCGGCGTCAGCCGGGCTACAGCGAACGCGCCGTCGCACTTCTCGCGGAGTTCCGTGCGGCCGAGGCCCGCCAGCGGTGGTCGTCTCCAAGGCCCTCAAGGAACGCGTCCCTGCACGCCCGGCAGCTCCAGCCCGCCGAGGGCCCCGTCGTGACGGGGTTGATCCGGCCGAAGAAAACCAGTGCTGCAGCGAACGTTCCTCGTAATATTGCGTTTAGCCATGAAAGACGACGATTCGCCCAAAGCATGCAAAAGGGGCCCATCGGCTCTCGCGCCGCGATGCAAGGCCTGGAAAGCCTTACGCCAGATCAGTTTGTGAAAAGTCATTGCCCTTGTAAAGCAGGGCAAGCCGGTGAGCCTTCGCGCAAGCATAGGCAAAACAATCGCCGAAATTGAGATCGGCTTTGTGCCCGACTGCTTTGCCGTATTTCATGCTGGCTTCGATCGCCCGGTCGCCGATGTCGCCGGATATCATGATTTCTTTGCCGGCGATCTCGATCAAAAAGGCGTCGACGGTATCACGGGCTTGCGCCAGCATGTCGGCCGTGGGCTTGGCGTTCTTTTTGATGGCTTCGGCCGATGCTCGCGCGAGACCCTGGGCTGCCTCGAACCGGACGAGCGGGGAGATATACAGCGGCTTGGTCGCGGCCGCGAGCCGCTTTTCCAGTTCTTCCGCGCCAGGTTCCTCGTTCAGGATGGCAACGATCACCGAGGCATCGACGAACATCAGTCGTCGCCCCACATTTCGTCGGTGAATTTCTTCATATCGAAATCAGGGTTGGCCGGCCCGATCCGCCGCGCCATTTCCTTGACTTTGGCAAGTCTCTCGCGCAGCGGGACGCTGCCGCGGTTGCGCTCGATCTCATGGCGCAAGGCGGTTCTGACGGCCTCGGTCTTGCTGCGCGCGTTGGTAATCTGCTGCAGCTCGACGGCCATGGCATCGACGTCGGGATCGCGAATGAAGAGCGGCATTTGTATATCTTCCGAGTGATATATGTATATCACATCCGAGATATACTCGCCAGCGAATTCGCGAGCGGCGGTTTTGGTAAGGAGGGGAGGGAGGAATGCAGCTCGCGAAAATCCGTCGGGAGGGTCGGTTCTGGTGCTCAGTCGGGCGGATTGCCAGGACGCCTGACGCAGCCGAACCTTCTTTCGATCTCGTCCGGCCGGTCAGCATGAGCTTTTTGCTGCAGCCTGATATGCAGCTTCGATACACGATCGTGTGCCGAAACATCCCAGACAGCGTGCTGCGGGGAAGGGGCCATTTATGAAAACCTGGATGGTTGATTTTGGGGTCGTACCAAAGGAGTTAGCATTCGCACAAATGCCAAGCCCGCTGCCCCGGGAAGGTGCAGCGGGCCCTTCAAAATAATGGTCCTGCGATGGCTTCAGCCGATCGTCACGGCCACGTCGATCGAGCTCCTCGCTAGACTGAGACTAGGTGTTCTGAATGCGGAGATGGCGACCATTCCGGATCTCGGCGGGCACACCGGGGCCATTGTTGGCGATCACGATCTGGAGGTCATTGCCTTCAAGCGCCGTTTCGATCTCGATCCGCCGCGGTCCCGGTATCTCCTGCAGGGCGTGTTGCGCGTTGACGATCAGGTTGTAGAACACCTGATGCATCTGGTCAGGGTCAAGTTCCAGAGGCGGGAGGCCCTCGGCGAGCCGGCATTGCACCTCGATGCCTGCCGTGCGCAAAGCGTAGCCGGCGATATCGAGAACCGCGCGGATCAGATCGTTGACGTCGATACTGCGGCGCTCCGGCTGGCGTTGTCGCGGGACGCCAGAAACACCACCGCATTGGCAATTTCCTCGGCCGTCCCAAAGCGGCCTGCCGGGACCATCCCGACGACAGCTTTCGCCCGAGCCTTCGTTTCCACCGGACCCAGACCAAGCTTGTCGTTGAGCGGCGTGTCTATCGGGCCCGGGCTGATCACATTGGCGCGGATGCCGCGCCCTATCAGCTCACCGGAGAGCGTTCGCGCGATAGCAGAATGACGGCGAAGACGCCGAACCGCCGACACGTGAAGCAATCAGCACTTCCGTGGCAGAAGGATCAATCCACGACCAGGAAAAGCACACCGTCAGTATGGAACCTCAGACATGGGCGGCTCAGAAGCGGTATGTTATGCCGAGAACCGGACCGGACAGGGTTGCATCAAACACATAGCCTTCGTCATCGTAGTCGATCGGCAAGTGCTTATAGCCGGCGGAAACCGAGAAGTGGTCGGTAAGCAGGTAATTCACGGTTCCCAGCACCTGCCAGGTGAAATCGGCGCCCACCCCGGGGCCCGCCTATATCCGCCTGCGCCATCACGGAAAGCCTGTCGGTGATGTTGTAGAAGGCGCGCGCCCCGATCACCGGATCGACCCAGCCGAAATCCTCCTCGCGCGACAAGGAGAACCCAGCATATTGCACTGTCACATCATTCGAGATGTACCAGACGCGGGCGCCGGCAAGCGCGTCGAACGTGAACTGCGGAGTGTCCAGGACACGATCTGTAAGGAGAACGCAAAGTTCACCGAACCTGCTCATTCTACAGATCAGCAGTTGCTCTCGTTGTGGCTAGCTGTTTAGTCCCGGCATTTAATGGGTTGGATTCCGCCAGGCGCGTCAGGCAATACCATGTCGACACGCCTGAGGACAGCTAGGAAAGAAGCTGAACAGGATGTCCTTGCGCTGACAGCAGTTTAACCGCCTTGCGGTCGAAGGAGAGGAATGTCTCCCCGCCCAGCCAGTCGCCGTCGAAGGCAATCACGCCGTCCGCAAAATCACCGCCGGCCTCAAGCACTGCAAGCCCTGCCTCGACAGCTGGCCGGTTGACGACGACATTTGCGGTATTCGCCAAGGCTCGGATTGCCGCCACGATATCTGCGCGTGCGGTTTGATACTGTCGGCCCAAAACCCATGCGAACTCGCACAAGGCCTGAAGGCTAACGGCCACGATGTCTGCCTTCGCCAAGAGATCGACGGCCGCTTCCGCCTGTCGTTCATCGTCGGCGACATAGGCACGCAGCAGAACGTTGGTATCGGCCGTGACTTTCATTCCTTGCTCGATCCCGCTGCAGTACCCGCTTCCGCGATTGCCTCGTTGATCTCTTCAATGCTCAACACCCGGCCATTCGTCTTGCCCTTGAGAAAACCGTAGAGCTCCCGGAATGATCCCTTTGCCCGCGCCGCCTTCAATTCCGCCCGGCCGTCGGGGAGCAGATCAAGTTCGATCTTCTCGCCCGGCCTGATGCCCAGATGCTGCAGAACGTCCTTGCGGAAGGTCACCTGTCCCCGTGCCGTCACCGTCAATGTAGTCATTTTCGCAGCTCCAACTCATCCACACGATTAGATAATGCAAATCTGCATTATCATCAATAGCAAAGGCGCGTTGTCGAGCAGTTGCGCTCTGGCGGGTCCACAATCACAACGGCCGGAGGCATCCTGTACGCGTAACGAATCGCGACATCGGCATCGCCGGCGCGCAGGTACAGCTATTAGCAGCGTGCTCGCCGAGTGCGGCCGCCGGAGCTCGTGCCGGCCGCCCAAGGAGCGCACCTGTCAAATGGAGTGAAATCCTTAGTCGTTCCTTCATTCATCCTGGCTTAAATATTTCCATGGAATGGGGTGCCCGTATCTTGAGGCGGTTTGTTAGCCGTCTGCGACAAACAGGCGAGAGCGGCAACGTTGCTACTATTTTTGCCCTGTCTTTGCCGATTGTCGTCGGCGCAGCGGGTCTCGGTATCGAGACCTCCTACTGGTATTTTAGCAGCCTGAAATTACAGGCGGTGGCGGATGCGGCGGCCTATGCTGGCGCTTTGGAAAAGATTTCGGGATCTGACAAGCCAACGATTGTCTCCGCCGCGACACTGTCAGCGACGACGAACGGCTGGGACCCGTCAACAGGCACAATCGAAATCTTCACGCCTCCGTCTTCCGGCCCGAATGTCGCCCAAAAGGCCGTCGAGGTCATCGTTCATCAGACCCTCGATCGGTTTTTCACATCGATATTCACGCAAAACCCGGTCGGCGCACGGGCAAGAGCGGTGGCTCTTATCACGGATTCTTCAAAGGCCTGCCTTATGGCGCGCAATCCTTCCGCTCCGAAAGCGGCGCTGTTTTCCGGCAGTTCGAACCTCAAACTGACCGGCTGCGTCGTGATGTCGAATTCGATAGCCGCGGACGCCATCAAGCTTCAGGGATCGGCAAACCTTCAGGTCGATTGCCTAATATCGGCAGGCGGTGTTTCGTTGAGCAACCCCGTGACGACCGTCTGCGCCAGTCCGATAACCCAGGCGTTGCCCGCTGCCGATCCTTTTGCCGACTTGCCGGCGCCACCGGCCACGAACCCCTGTCAAAACAGCAATCAGTCGACGTTGCAACCTGGAACATACTGCAGGGGGCTCAGCTTGAGCGGCAATGTGACGCTCTCGCCCGGGGTATACGTCATTCAGGGAGGAGATTTCAAAGCGAACTCGAATGCAAATATTTCAGGCGATGAAGTCATTATCTATCTGGCCGGCAGCTCGGGCGTCAGCATGAACGGCACGGCCATTGTCAAGCTCAGCGCACCGACGTTAGGCACCTATTCGGGGGTGCTGTTTTACGGAGACAAAGCTAACCAGACGGGATCGAACACGTTTAATGGCACGGCAGATTCGCTTTTGACCGGCGCTTTGTATTTTCCAACACAGGATGTCAATTACCTCGGCAATTTCTCGGGCAAAGGTGGTTGCACTCAGGTCGTCGCCAGTACCGTGCAGTGGTCCGGCAATGCGAACGTCAATCAGGATTGCACGAGCCTTGGGATGCGAGACATTCCGGCCACGCAATCGATAAAGCTTGTCGAGTAATCTTCGTGGCACGGTTACCAGCCCGGATGTTCGGGAGCGATTCGGGTATTGCCGCGGTGGAGTTTGCGCTGGTTGTGCCGATCCTTTGCCTGGTACTTCTTGGCATCATTGACGGCTGGTCTTTTGTATCAAGCGCGTTGTCGATGCGTGCGGGCGTGAAAACGGCGGCCAATCTCGTGATGCAAGGCGCAGCCGACGACGCGGCTACCCAGACCGTCGCCCTTTCGAGCTGGGAAAATCATCCCGATGACGCGCAGGTGACGCTGAGCCGGAAACATATGTGCGGGATCATCGTGGTCGATCCATCTGTGCTGTGCGACAGTTTGAAAGCTTCCGCGGTTTTCGTTGAAATACAGGCGACGGCCACCTGGTCCCCGCCCTTCAGTTTCGGCGAGTTTTCCCTCTCGCGCGAGCTCAGCCACAAACAGGTGATACGTGTTCGCTAGAGGGAGAGCCTTCATACGTGAGGCATCAGGCGGAGCCGCACTGGAGTTCGCGCTGATCGCGCCTATTCTGATAATGCTTTTGATCGGCATCTTCGCATTCGGCTGGGCTCTGAATGCCATGTCAAGTGTTCGCTATACTCTGGAAACGTCCTCACGAGCGCTGCAAATGAAGAATTCGCTGACCGAAGCCGAGATAAAAGCGATGGCCACGGCAAAATTGCTGAGTTTGGGATTAACCGATGTCGACATAACAATAGCAATCGACGCCCCCAGCGGCGGCTTTCGAATGGCCCATCTGACCGCCAAATATGCGTTCGCGATCGAGTTTCCGTACTTCGACCGATACTCGATAAATTATGCGACAACTGTCACAGTTCCGTTGGTTGCGTCATGAGCGCACCCAATAGTCTCTTTACCCAACATGCGCAGTGATCGGCTTGTTCTTCTTTGCTTGCGTTCAGGTCTGCTTCACCGCCACCGGCGCAGAACGTAGACTTCGGGCGCGGGCCTTCATCCTGGCTATAGATCGGGGACGGCATGTATGATCACGGCCTTTGCCCCGGCAATGCGCGGCTTGCCGTCCCTCACCTCGGCCGCTATTCCCTGCCTAACGCCATCGCCCGCGCGCTGCACAGCGCGGACCGACGGCAGAGACTCCCTGACGGACATAATGCCGGCCGCCGGCTCCGCGCTCGCTCACGATCTCGCCAGTGCGGAAGTCCATGCACAGCGGGCGCTATCGCTTAACGGCGATCGGCGCCGGCCTGGCGACGAAGAGCACATATTCCGGCAGTTATTCCCTCGCACAGCGCACCTGCGGGTGCCGCGGACAAATTCGCCGATATCATTCAGGCGCCTGTCGAACATCGGGAGGAGCCGCTTGGTCCGGGCACAAGCCTGGACGATCATCTCTCCGAAAAAAACTGGCGACGCCACGCGAGGACAATTTCGAGCATGCCGTTGGCGAGACGCTTCTGGTCGCGATTGCGCGGCGTCTTGAGAAAGCAATCAGACGTGGTGGCTTGGTTGCGAGATTGGTGGAGATGAATTCGCACTGCTGATGTCCGGCCCTGCGATGGGACCGGCGACCTTAGCCTCCCGACGCGGCTCATGAAGAACTTGGCGCAACGGCTGAAGGCGGACGTTGGCACCCCCTCCGGGCGGACCCATCGGCTACCCGGAAGGGTAGTTCAAGAATCCTGACAGGGCGCTGTATCAGGCCGAGGCAAGGGGCCGAGGCATATGGAAACACCCTTTTGACCCGACTGGACAGCGATCGCAGCTCGACGCGGGTAACAACGCTCCGCGATTCAATCCGGCTCGCGCGTGGGCGGTTCTGATATACAAGTGGGGCGCCTAACGGAGGTCACAATGGTTGAAGAAGGCGACAACCGCCGCGAACGGAGACAGCGCGTCCTGAAGGGTGCCGCGATCATTAACGGCATCAACAACTCCGAAATCAGCTGCACCATTTGAAACCAGAACGTCGGCGGAGCCGAACTCAAGGTGCCGGTCGAAGCCCTGGTGCCGGAGCATTTCCTTCTCTACGTGCCGACCGATGGCGTTGCCTATCGGTCTGTGTTGCGCTGGCGCAGGAACGACCGTGTCGGTGTGCAGTTCACCGAAACAGTGCCCAAACCGCGCCTTCACTATGGCTGAAGTTCTCGTCGCACCAGCCGAGCACCACCGGTAGCAACAGTTGGCACTGACCTTCAACACAGCAAGGGAAGCCGCCGCACGGCCATGGGCAAAGGCTCAACTCACACAAGCCGTCGATTGTCTCGTCGACCTTCAGGTTCTGACCGCTCAGCGCGGCATCGCGCCAAAATGTCGCTGCATCACGTTGATCAGGAAACGGACGATGATTAGAACCGAACTCGCCAGCGCGGCCTCGCGGGTAGACGACCGAGAGGCTCTGCCGCCCAGGATTTCCCCGGTCAACCGCCGCAACCCCGGCTCGCTATCTCCGATGATGCGGGGCAGCACCGCGAGGCCGAGCCCCGCCACGGCCGCCGCGGCCATGTCGGCCATCTCGCGATTGACCAGCACAACGCTGGCCTGCTAGAGGCCGCTTCTCCAGGTGGTTGCGGTTTCCGGTTGATTGGGAAACTCGTCCAACATTGCGAGCATATCTCCGCGGGTATCGCTCTCGGCGTCCGCCATATCAACTTTGACATTTGGGCTCTCGCCCTGGCGGCAGCCATTCCGGCAAGGACCTGTTCACGGCGCGCGATGATCGTAGGGTCTTTCGTGAAATCCGTCTTCTTGCCGGGCTTGCGGCCACGCTTCACATAGCCGTTGCTCTGACTTCCATCGGGAATGCCGAACATGTGGTTCGTCTGACCAGTGTGCGTCGCGGCCCACGCCGGCTCCGCTGAAGGTCGCGGCCAATCTGCAATCTGGGGACCAGTTCCAGGGCGGCATCGAGCCGCTTGTTCTCGATAACCTCCGATCTGTGGACTGAACGCAGCTTGTCGAATGTTCTGTAGGCAGGGTGATGCCGACGATGCTTTTTGTCAGGTTCGTGCCCAACCAAGAGCAGGGCTTTCGGTCGCAAATGCTACGGAGGCAGTAGGTTTCCCTCTTCCTTGGCCGCTTCGAGAAACGCCCTGCGGACCACTTCGGGTTTCACCTGATCGATCATGGCATCCATGCAGAGCTGCACTGCGCTATGCCACTTGGGGCCACGCTTGGTCCACTGCAACAGCTGCTCGGCGGCCCCTTCTCGACGTTGTTGCACTGATAGGCAATGCCAGCGCGGCTGGTCCTTACGGACACTGGCGGGGAGAACCAATGGAGCGACATTCGTACATAAGTGACGGCTTAACTAAGAGTTCCCTCAACCAAGCCCGGTTCGAGCAAGGATCGGGTAAACCGGCTCGGGACCCTACTCCTCCGGCCAGCTCTGTTGCGGAACCTATTCAGCGGCACCAAAGTTGGGGTGGAGGTCAGGAGTGTGCGATGAGTTCCAAAACCGGGGATGGTCGGCTCTCTTTCATTGAGTTTCAGTCGCCCACGCTGGTCGAGAACGCGCCTGAGGGCAGCGACTGGCTTCATGAGATCAAGTACGATGGCTACCGCACCGAACTGATCATTGAGGGCGGCAAAGCGCGAGCCTTCACGCGCCGTGGCTACGACTGGTCGCACCGATACCGACGAATGGTTCAAGCGGCGGCGGGCTTGCCGGTGAAGGCGGCGATCATCGACGGGGAGGCTGTCGTTCTCGGCGACAGCGGCCTGCCGGATTACCAAGCCCTGGAACGGGAGTTGGTCAATCCAAACTCGGCAAGGCTCATCTTCTACGCGTTCGACCTGCTGCACCTCAACGGGCGCGATCTACGACAGCAGCCGCTGGTAAAGCGCAAGGCAGCCCTGGAGAAACTGTTGAAGAATACGGCGCCGACACTGACCTATGCCGAGCATCTGGAGGTGAGCGGCACGGACGTGTTTGAACATGCCTGCCGAATGGGCTTGGAGGGGATTGTGTCTAAGCGCACCGATGCCACGTACCGCTCGGGTATCCAGACGAGTTGGCTCAAGGTGAAGTGCATTAAGAGCGACACTTTCCCCATCGTGGCATTTGTCGAGAAGCTCGGCGCTTACTCGCGCCGCATCGCATCGCTTTACATCGGCCGACGCGAGGGCGACCGACTGCTCTATGCCGGGAAGGCTCGCAGCGGCTATACATTGAGCGCTGCGCAACGGGTTCGAGAGCGGCTTGACCCGCTGATCATCAGCAAGTCACCTTTGTCAGAGCCCATCGTGAAACCGAAGGCGACCTGGGTCAGACCAGAGGTGCTGGCCGAGGTACAGTTCAGCGGCGTCACTGATCGCGGCGTGTTGCGCGAGGCAGTATTCAAGGGTCTGCGAGAAGACCTCGTGGCGATCCCGGCCAAGCCTCCGGCGCCATCAAAGCGACGTGGGCCAGCCCAGGAACATGGCGTTCCCAGCGAGAACATCCTGCAACTGCTGCCCGACGCGGTCTCGCCCTCCAAGGAAGAGCTTGCGCGTTATTGGCAGAGGGTTGCCGATCACGCACTCGTCCATCTCGGCCACCGACCGCTGAAGCTGGTCCGCCATGCTCTCGGGGCAACCTTCTACCACAAAGGCGCGCTGCCGAAGATCCCAGCAGCAGTGCATCAGTTGCGCGTTCAGAAGCGCGGGGGTGGCGAAGGTGTGCGCGTGTGGGTGGACGACCTTGCCGGCTTGCTGGGGCTGGTCGAGATGGATGCGGTAGAGCTGCATCCTTGGAATGCCACCGTTGACGACATCGAGCATGCCGACCGCATCGTTCTGGACCTTGATCCGGGCGAGGGGGTCGAGTGGGATAAAGTGATCGAGACCGCGCTAACGCTCCGCGACATCATGGAAGCGGAAGGTCTGGAGAGCTGGCCGAAGGTGACGGGCGGCAAGGGAATTCACCTGATGGCCCCACTTGAGACGAAGATCACGCACGACAATGCCCGGCTCCTTGCCCGATCGTTCGCCAAGCGCCTCGCTGAAGCTCATCCTGATCGCTATCTGCTCTCCGCCGCGCCGGCAGCCCGAAAGGGCCGCATCTTCATCGACTACCTTCGCAATGGGCGCGGTAACACGGCGGTCGGCGCCTTCTCCCCACGGGCGCGACCTGGCTTCCCAATCGCCCGTCCCGTGACCTGGAGCCAGGTTGAGGCAGCCATCCGTCCAGATGCCTTTACCATTGACCGTCCGTTCAGGGCGGCCGCCAGAAAGGCAGCGTGAGCATCAAGGACAGGGGACGAACTTCCCATGATGACTCAACTCGTTGCCGAGAGGTCGAGCTCTATCCAGGCAGGCACATGATCGCTCGGCTTTTCCCAACTTCGCAGGTCAGCGTCCACGCCCGCGTCACGTAACCTGTTCGAAAGTGATGGGCTGACGAGGAGATGATCCATCCGCAGGCCGGAGCTCCGATCATAGCCGCCCCGGTAGGAGAAGTTCCAATACGTGTAGATGCCTTTTTCCGGATGGATGGTACGGACGGCATCCATCCAGCCATTGTCTAGCATTTCGGCGTAGGCCTGCCTGCTCTCCGGAAAGTAGACTGCGTCGCCCGTCCAACGTCTCGGCACCACGGCATCGAGCGGCGTTGGCACGACGTTGTAGTCGCCGCACAGAACGCTTGTGATCCCCTCCTTGAGCAGTAGCTGGCCGTAGCTGATCAGACGGTCGAACCAGCGGAGCTTATAGTCGAATTTCGGGCCGGGCGCTGGATTGCCGTTGGGCAGGTAGATGCACCCCACCACGATCCCATCCACCTCTGCCTCGATATACCGGCTGTGAGTATCGTCAGGGTCACCCGGCAGGCCGCGTCGACGCTCCAGGGGCTCCTTTCCCCGTGCGAGTATAGCTACACCGTTGTAGGACTTTTGCCCGTGCCAGATCGCGCCATAACCGGCGTTCCTGACGGCTTCCGCGGGAAATTTCTCATCCGAAGTCTTCAATTCTTGAAGGCACACGATGTCATAGTCGGTCTGACCCAGCCACTTGATGAGCAAGGGCAGGCGACCGTTCACGCCGTTCAAGTTGAAGGTCGCGATGCGGGTCACTCGGAGTTCTCAACAAACATTTGCCCATTGGCAATGGAAGGCTCAGGTGCTGATCCTCGCATCATGCCGGCAATGGGGGAGTTGTCAGTCGTCTTTGTAGGACTTGGCTGCCTCGCCAATCTTTCGCCAGTCGTTTCCGTACCGACGCACCAATTCCCGCGCCTGAGTTGGCGACAGATCCTGTGTCTCGAGGGCATGTTTCACCTCTGCGTCCGCCCCTTTTATGGGACGCGAACGAGCCTTTTTCGGCCGCACGGCCGCAGCCGCTCTCATCTGATTTAGACATCATTCGTCCTCTCGGCACTCCTTAACCGACGAGTGTGGGGAAAGTTTCACTGCGCGCGTCCTGAGCATTGGGCATCAGGGTTCAGGCGCAATATTCCCGCGGGGCTTGTCCGGCTGGTGAACCTTTAGGGCCGGCGCTGCGTTCAGTGCAGCGAACTCGACTGATGCACTACGATGGAATCCGACGCTCGTCCCCCGCCGCAGAAACGCGAGGCACCTGGTGCCGAAGCCCGCTTTTCGTTCGATCGAATGGCGGTGGAGCGGTTTCAGCAAGCTTTTCCGCGTGCCAGATGGAGCGACGAGCGCAGGAGCTGGTTTGTCCCCGGCAACACAGCAGCCCGGCGGATCGACCGCTGGCTGGCGAAAGAGGCAGCGTTACGGGCGCCCCATGACGATAGCAAGGGACGCGATGCCTTCGCCTTCGACCCAATTTCGAGCCGGTATCTGGAAATTGCGGACGACCTCCGTATTCGCACGCCGTATTCGAAAACGGTGCTTGAAGAATTGCGTGCGGTTCCGTGGGCGAGTTGGGACGATGAGTTGCGGGCCTGGAGAGTTCCATGCCGCTCATATGAAGAGCTCCGGCGCCGATGGCCAAACATCGAAAGGCTGCGCAGCTTGCCGAACCGGAGGAAAGGAAACTGCGACGTGCGGCTGCCAGGAACACCGAAGCATATAAGGCCGCACAAAAGCGGGCTGCTGAACGCCGGCGCCATCGCTACCCGTTGCCAGTTCAAGATCTACCTACCCTGGGCCGCGCAGTCGCAACGGAACAGTACGGGATTGTCGTCTTCGATGAAATTTCCGGTTGAGCTATCCGACGCAGCCATCTTCTATCCCCACGCAATGCCTCCGAACGGCGACTTCATTTGGGGCAGGTGGCGTTGGGCTACGCTGGCGGAGCTTGTGAGCACATGGCCCGCTCGGGACGGGCCAACCGAACGCTTCAGGGGCTGGTGGAGGCAACGCTTGCCGAACTTAGAGCTGCCCGTCGAAAAGCCCGCAGTCGGGAGCGTAGTAGGCGAGGTCGCGAGCGATAGATGCGGCGCTAGCCTGTGTGGCAACGCGTTGCTTGGTAAAGTGATTCCCGATCAGCGAGGGGAGTCGGGTGTCGCTTAGAAAACGACTGCATTCTTGCGGTGAACTGCCAAGGTCGAACACAAGCTGGGCAAAAAGTGAGCCTCGGCCGCACAGGATGCCGGCGAAGTTGACGATAGCAAGAGCTGAGGGTTCAGCGCAGGGGGAAACGCCACCCCGCGCTGCGCGCCGACTGCCGCGAATATCTCACGAGGGGGCATGCACATGACTCGCATCGCTACCTTCAATGTGAACGGCGTCAACGGCCGACTGCCTGTGCTCCTGAAGTGGTTAGGCGAAAGCGACTACGACATCGTTTGCCTGCAGGAATTGAAGACGTCGGACGTCAAGTTTCCTATCGATGCGATCAGAGAGGCGGGTTACGGCGCAATCTGGTACGGCCAGAAATCCTACAACGGTGTGGCGATCCTGGCCCGAGGAATGGAACCTGTGGAAGGCCGACGCGGCCCTGCCTGGCGATCCTGACGACACTCAGCCGCTATATCGAGGCCGAGGTGGATGGGGTCGTTGTGGGCTGTCTCTATCTGCCCACCGGCAATCCAGCGCCTGGCCCAAAGTTCGACTACAAGCTGCGCTGGTTCGATCGTCTCATCAACTACGGCCAGCACTTGCTCGAAATTGGGGCACCCAGTGTTCTCTGCGGCGACTATAACGTCGTTCCAACCCAAATCGACGCCGTGGTGCCAAGGCGATGGCTGGGCGATACTAATGATTAAACCGGATTCTCTCGAAATGACAGGCTTGGCGCGCCGTTCCAGACCGGGAAGCTGTTGTCCAGCCGGGCGATGTCGCCTGCACGAGCGAACTCGAAGCGGCGTTTGACGAGTATATTGTACCGGGTCGCGTCGGCGCGCAGCTAGGCTGCCTTCTTAAGCTCCGCCACCTGAACGCCCAGCCGGAACGCCTGACCATCTGCAAACGAGCGCGCGTAGCTCTCGGATGCAAAAGGGACGGTGGTGGTGGTGCCATTGACCGTCACGCGGACCGACCAGTCTTTGTCTCTGACGATTTCAACGGCATGTCGCTCATGCGGAGCCATGCATTCCTCCCAGAATTTGAGGAGGGAGGATAGCGTCGCAACACTCGTTTGCATGCAAATAATCCGACACCGCGATGTCAAAATGTCAAAACAGCGCACAGCTAGGCGAACTTAAGTCGATGTCGTCGCCTTGAGGTATTCAGGTGGTCTCTTGGCGAAGTTAAAAAGTGCGGTGGCAGTCTCTTCAGCCGTCCAGCCTTGCTCGATGCAAGAGGACACCAGAGCCGTGAAAGCGGTTTCAAGGACGGCTGCGCAATTCACGTCCTGTCCAGGCTGTCCTCGGCAAGAGTGGGCGGTGCAACTTGTGCTGTTTGGGACATGAAAAATAACTGGCAGTGCCAGAAAAAAATTCTGACTTTCATCTTGCCGTCGGTCAGCCGTAGTGAAGTTTCGGTTTTGGCTCGGTGCCGGTGAATTTGACGCCGATGCGGTCGTTGCGACGCCAGCGAACCTCCCATCGATAGGCAACTCCATCGACCGACACGTAGAGCAAGAAGCGATCGGGAACCCTTGGCATCGGGCGCGACCTTCAGCTCAGCGCCCCCCTCATGCTGATTGCGCAAGGTGCAGCTGATCTGGATCCGGTGATGATCGTCCCGCCCTTTAGCACACGTTGGCGGCGCTCGCGCCGATGCTCGTCGGAATTCTCATCAACTGGGTTCGCGGTGTTTGCCATCGATAAAATGTCAGATCAGCTGAATTCGCCCGCTAGGTATACCGAACACAGGCGCGCAGCAATGGATCGGTCATGTTGCCCTATTACGTGACATTACAGGGCATGCTCAGGTGAATCTGTCGGGTCGCGCAGAAAAAAGGCAATCATCTAGCAAAGGTCCCGCGTTTGCCGACATGCCGATCAACACGGTTTCCAAGCTTCTGGTCGACGCCGACCTAAATGCTGACCTTCCGGCAGACAGGCCCAGTAGCCGTCGAACTCCACCTCGTGTATCCAGGCGTCGCCCTCGGGCGGCTTCTCGACCAAGGTCGGCATCAAGGCTCAATGAACTCCAGCCGGCTGGAGCCTGCGCCTGCCCACCTACGCAAGGAACCGAGCCTGGATCGTGAGATCCGGCGGCTAGGGCAACGGAACATAATCAGATTACCAAAATTAGCAATGATGCATGAGATGGCCTATAACTTGCGCAACCGGCGAACGACCCAATTGCCGCCAGTTAGCGCCAGCGGCCGCTGGTCACCCCCCGATTGGCTGCCGGGCCGTTCCTATCAAACCGCTACGCTCGATTGATCGGCTACTCGCGACTATCGAAAGCCACCAACAGGTCAAGGGCCGCAGCGACTTCGAGGATAGCCTCGGTTATATGGTCGTCGCATACTGTCAAATCAGGCGCAGACTGCCGAACCTGGTATAATGCGGCTTTGACCGAGACGGTGTCCCCCCGGTCCGCCCTGTTGAGGATTGCGGCAATCGCCTGTTCTAGAACTGGACCGACCCTTTGGACGATGCTCATCCACCTTCCCCCCCCGGGAACGCTAGCGTCAAAACTAACGTGTTCGAGGCCGGAATGCAACCCATGGGCGAAATCGCGACTATTTTTCGGTCTAATCGTTGCGCATCCGCAAAGGAGACCGAAGGCAAACATGCCGCAGCGGAGCCAAGGGCGATGAATCGTCTCAGAAGGCTCATCGTTGTCAGAGTTACAAAAGTTGAACTGCATCGGGGAACACTCTTTCTGTCTGCCTGTTCAATTTGCCAGGCGCATCCCGCGCATTCAGACAGGAGAAAGAAGATGAAACGCATCCTTTTGGCTTCGGCCGTGCTGGCGCTGTCGGCCGGGCTTTCCTTTGCCCAGACGACCAGCGGAACTTCGAGCGGAACCTCAACGAGCGGAACCTCGACCACGACGACCATGCCCAGCACGACGGATCAGGGCACCGGCACGACGAGCAGCGGGACCAACATGTCCGGCGATCAGGGCACCGACACGACCACCACCAGCGGCACCACAAATCCGAACTCGGCCAGAGACTGCGCGCCCGGCCAGCAGACTGGCAGCGCTCAGCAGGCGGCGCCTGGTCAGCAGGACACGACAGCCAACACCGCCGCGCCAGGCCAGGTGAAAAAGACCGACGAAGGTTGCTGATTGGTACATCGGCGTGGGATCACCAGTGTGGCTGGCCAGTCTCCCCCGACCACCGCCTGAACTCAACTCGGCTGGCGAGCAAGTTGCCGCCAGCCGAGCATCAGTCCAGGAACTCTGCGCGTGATTGGGCTCAATGGCGAGATCAAGCGGCGCACCGAGGTCGTCGGCATCTTGCCCGACGCTATCGTCCCTCGTAGGCGCGCTCCTGCTCGAGCAGAACGACGAATGGGCCGTCCAGCGCGCCAGATACATGACATTGGAAACCATCAGCCAAATGAGCGATGATCCGCTCATCAGCCTGCCAGCGGTGGCACGCTACTCGTCCCGGCCCCCATGCCGGAGAGCGCGGCGACCAAGCCGTCAGCTACACCACCACATCCTGGGACACGATCTGAGAATGGGTTTAGCCAAAGACTTGTCTCATGTTGCGCTCACATTCAATTGTCCGGATTGCTCCTATCCGGCAGTAAGGAAAGGTTCTACACTAAGAACGATCGCGCACTTCAGATGCCACGGGTGCAACGCCAAGGTGCGGATCACTTATCAGCAGAAGCTAGCAATCTTCGAAAAACACAGGCTATCGGCCGCCCAGGGGGCGTTGCGACAACTCAACTCTGCTTTGCGCTAAGCCTAGGCGGCTTCGCCTAAGGGTCAAGCGCGGCATTAAGCGGTGGCGGATGCGGCGGCCTATGCTGGCGCTTTGGAAAAGGTTTCGGGATCCGACACGCCAAAGATTGTCTCCGCAGCGACAGCGTCAGCGACCACGAACGGCTGGGGACCGTCGGGCGCTGGCAGCTCAAGGAACAAGTCGCTTTGCCAATCATTGGGTTCCAACGGGCCGAACGTAAACAGGTTTTCAACATGGGAGAAGACAAGTTGCGAGCGACTGAAGGAGGGCAGGTCCAAGTTTTAGCCGATGAACCGGCATTGCGCAGGCACAGGCGCGCGAGCTGACCGAAATGATCGCACCGACTATGCATCAAGATCGAGAGCACATACACGACCAGAGCAACGGAACCACGGCTGGTTGGCTGTCGAGGGCGGTGTCAGCTTCTTCCTGTTCCTCCCACATTGTGATGCCCACCCGGCTTTCGTGACCGCTATCGTCTAACCCATTTGCCGTCGGTCTCTCTCTCGAAATCCTTGTCGCCCTGTCTGCTCGGATCACCGGACCCCCGAGCAGGCGGCTCGGAAGCCAGCCAGGACGATTGTGTCGCCATCCTTCTTGTCCATGGCGCCAGCAGTGTTTTCCGCTGCACTCATCTTCCAAGTTTCTAATGCAAGATTTTGAATGAGCGTGTCGCTCACAATCGGTGACGGAATGTAGAAAGCCCGCGCCTCCGGAGAGACGACGCGAGCTGCGAGCTGACTCTGCGGAGGCACGGAAGCTGAAGTCTAGTCAGAACGAGCCGAGAAGCCGCAATCGTCCGGCTAAAAACCGAATCGAATATCGGCCCAGCAGCATAACCATGGAACCTTTCGAAGCCGCATGCCTTGTCCCTTCCTTATAGAAGGAGATGCGAAATGAGCCTTGATATAGGAAAGGTCGCCATAGCGTTGCTTGGCCTGCTTGCCTACAAGAATAGGGACAAGATCGGCGAGTTGATCGCTGGTAGGAAATCGACAGATCCCAACGCTAGCGCTGGCTCCCCTGGCGGCCTCGGCGACATCCTGGACCGTCTCAGAAATGCGGGTGCGGGCGATCAGGTTGATTCGTGGGTAAGTAAAGGATCAAACCGGCCCGTTCAGCGCGATCAGGTTGAGAAAGCAATCGACCCGCAAACATTGAGCGATCTGGCTGAGCAAACCGGATTGTCCCATGACGAACTTCTCGACCGGCTCACAAGAGAATTGCCCGACGCGGTGGACAAGCTTACGCCCGACGGCCAAATGCCCGCGGGCAACGGTCCAGATCTCTTGGACGAGGTACCAGGAGCTGGCCGTACTTAGCGCCATCTGCGACAAAGCAGGCTGAAACTAGGAGACGCCGGCTTCGGGGCCACGACCTGGCAGCAATGTGTGAGGGAGAAGTTGCTGGCCTTCACCGCGGGTTCCAAGGCCTATCGCAAAAAGTCCCGCCGTACATGCCAGGACGGCGGGACCGATCGGAGCGCCTTTGCACCGGGCATGGGGGATACGGGGGCGGAATTGCCCGGTGCGCGCGTACCGTCCAGGAACGTTAGGCTCTCACCGGCAGTGCGTCCACCAACCGACGGTTGGAGCGACAACGAAGAAGATGTCGATAGCCGTTCGTCATCATCTCATCATCCAGCGGGGGCGCGCAAGATCGGCCCGACTTGGCGGGTCGGCGGGCGCAGTGGACCGGGCCGCCGCCCGATGCTCACAGACGGGCCGATCAATGGCTTCCGGCTCTATGGAAGGTGCTCTTGCCGACCCTCAAGCCGGGCGACATCGTCGTCATGGCCGTCCGGCACGCCGTCAGCAACGCCGGCGCCAAGCTCTTCTTCCTGCCGAAATACTCGCCAGACCTGATCCGATCGAGATGCTCCTCGCCAAACCAAACACGTGCTGAGAACGGCCGCCAGACGCAACACCGACGCCGTCTGCGAGCATCGGGAAAATCCACGACACTCTCACATCAAAGGAATGCGCCAACTCCTTCACCGAGGCCGAGTATGCCGCAACCTAATCATCACGCTCTAAGCACGGCATGGGTTATGGCCGAGTCCGTCACGCGAACTCAATCCTCCCTGAATGCCCGTTGGATTTGATCTGCCAGAGGTTTTACGAGGTAAGACAGCATTGTGCGGCTGCCGGTCGAGAAGAACACCTCGACAGGCATACCGGGCGACAAGGTCAGGCCCTTCAGCCTTGTAAGCTCTGTGCGCGGCAGGCTGACACGCACAGTATAGAAGCTCGCGCCGTTTCGCTCATCGATGCTGAGATCGGGGGAGATCTCACTGACGACACCATTCAGCTCAGGCGTTATCCGCTGGTTGAAGGCCGAAAGTCGCAACGTTGCGCTCTGCCTTGGCATCAGCTGATCGATGTCTTGCGGTGCCACACGCGCCTCGACCGTCAGATCGTCTGTCACAGGGACAATCTGCATGATGAGCTCTCCCGCGGATATGACGCCGCCGACCGTATGCACGCCAAGCTGATGGACCACGCCAGTTTGCGGGCTGCGTATATCGATACGCTTGAGCTGATCTTCGGCCGAGACCTTTTGCTCGACCAACTCGGCGAGCTTTGCCTGGACGTCACGGAGCTCGGTTGCCACCTCGCTGCGCAAATCCTGGCCGATCTGAATGATCTGCAAGCGGATTTCGGATGTATGGCCCTTCGATTGCGCGATTGCGGCAGTCAGCTTCCCATGTTCGCCTTCAAGCCGGACTGCGTCACGCTCAAGTGTCGTTATGCGATCGATTGAAACCAGCTTGCGTTCCCAGAGCTTGCGCATGCCGTCGAGCTCAAGCCCGATCAATTTGATTTCCTGGCTTTTAGCATCCCTTTGCTCGCTCAAGCCGGCGACTTCTTCGGCGAGCTGAGCAATGCGCTCTCTCAACTGAGCCTTCTGGCCAGCGCGTGCCTGGCGACGAAATTCGAACAAGGACTGCTCGCCGGCCATCGCACGCCGGATCTCAGGATCGTCCTGCCGCGACGTCAGCGAAGATGGGAAGGCGATGGTGTCCGTGCCATCGCGCTCGGCTTCGAGGCGGGCCAGACGGGCCTCGAATTCGTCCAAGCTCTTGGTGACCATGGCTAAATCGGCCCGGGTCACGGTTTCATCGAGACGGATCAAAACCTGGCCCGCCTTCACGGCGTCGCCTTCTCGCACGAGGATCTGACCGACCACTCCACCCGTTGGATGCTGCACCTTTTTAACGCTGGAATCGACGACCAGCCTTCCCGAAGCAATGACGGCTCCAGAAAGCTCCGTGACCGCGGCCAGGCTTCCGGCCCCGCCAACCAGGAGCATGCAGACCGCGAGGCCGCCGAACAGATAGCGTCGAATGGTCCGGTCGATCGCCGATGCCGCGTGTTGCGTCATCAGTGTGTCGCCTCCTCAGGGCCGGAGACGACCTTCAGGGGAACGCCGCCCGAACGGGTTACCTTGCTCAAGACCTCATTCTTGGGGCCAAACGCCTGGACACGGCCGTTAGCCATGACGAGTACCTGATCCAGGCTTGCAAGCGCGCTCGGCCGATGGGCGACCACGACAGCAATGCCGCCTCGCGCCCGCACGCCCTCAATTGCCGCCGCCAGCGCGGCCTCCCCTTCGGAATCGAGGTTGGAATTGGGCTCGTCCAAGATAACGAGGAACGGATCGCCATAGAGTGCCCGTGCGAGCGCAACCCGCTGTCGCTGGCCCGCCGAAAGCGCCGACCCGGCCTCGCCGATCCGCGTTTCGTAGCCTTCCGGCAGATGGACGACAAGGTCATGAACGCCGGCCGCGCGCGCAGCCGCCAGTATCTTGTCCGAAGAGGCTTGAGGTTCGAAACGTGCGATGTTCTCGGCAATGGTGCCATCGAACAGTTGCACATCCTGCGGCAGATAGCCGACATGGTTGCCCAGCTCTTGCGGCAACCACTGGTCGAGCGTTGCTCCATCCAGCCTGACGGTCCCGCGGGCTGGAAGCCATATCCCGGCTATTGCTCGGACAAGCGATGATTTTCCGGACGCACTCGGTCCGACAATGCCAAGGCCGGCACCCCTTTCTAGCGCGAACCCGACATCCTGCACAACCACACGACGCTCGCCGGGTGGCGTGACACAGATGCTTTCTACCGCAAGAGCAGATACAGGTGCCGACAGCGAGACACTCGTGGCAATTTCAGGAAGCAGGGCCAAAAGCTGGCTCAGCCGGGTCCATGCCTGGCGAGCACTGACGAAACCCTTCCAATGGGCGATAGCCAGTTCGACCGGTGCGAGCGCCCGGCTCATCATAATCGAACTGGCGATCATAATACCGGCTGTCGCTTCTTGATGAATGACCAGATAGGCGCCGATCGCCAGTATACCCGACTGCAGCATCATGCGCAGGATCTTCGAGATCGTGCCGAGCGTCCCAGCCAGATCGCTGGCTCTTGCGTTCGTGTTGAGAAAGTCGGCGTTGACGCTTGACCAGCGCTCGGCGATGCGCGCGCCAAAGCCCATCGCCTGCAGAGCCTCTGCATTGCGACGCGTCGCCTCCGCAAGCGTATTGCGCGCTGCCGCCTGGCTGTTTGCCCTCTTCGCAGGCTCCCTGGTGCGAACTTCGGCAAGCACAGTCAGGCTAGAGAGAATGATAGCGCCTGCCAGCGCCGTCATGCCGATCCAGAGATGGAACAGGAAGCATATTGCCAGATACAGCGGCATCCAGGGCAGGTCGAAAAGCGCAGTCGGACCAGTGCTCGACAGAAACGAACGCACCTGGTCAAGATCCCGCAACGACTGAAGGCCGTCGCCTGGGAGCTTGGTGCGCAGGGGCAAATGCATAAGGGCGGCATAGACTTGCCCGCTCAATCGCGCATCCAAAGCCATCCCGATGCGCACAAGCAACCGCGACCGGATAAGCTCAAGAACGCCTTGGAAAATGAACAGCATGCCGGCAAATACGGCAAGCCCGACAAGCGTCGGCACACTGCGGCCGGGTACGACCCGATCATAGACCTGCAGCATGAAGAACGAGCCGGTCAGCGCCAGAACATTGACGACGCCGCTCATCAGGGCAATTCCAGCGAACGCGCGCCGGAAAGAAGCCAAAACCGCAGCGAGGGTTGTTCGTGGCGGCTCGGACGAATGGGAATGCGACATCGCCTTCACATCGGTTCAAGTTCAGTCCCGGGCGCAAAGATCGTGCCCGCAATCAGGCTTGGTTACGACATCTCCATACCGCAGCCAGCGTCAGGTTTTGCGCCTAGATATGCCAATCGTTCAGCGCGTATGCGTGGATGTAGTCGATCTGCATTTCCGCAGGTGTCGCAAGCCCGTCGGCGGGCGCTCCCGCGAGGCCACCAACCGCCAGATCGACCAGCATATACATGGGGTCGTGCATATCGGAAGGCGTTGCGGCACGAGCAACTTCGACGTCATCGAAATACCAGACGAGTTCGTCTTCTGTCCACAGCACTCCGTAAGTGTGGAACCCTTCGGTATCTGCGGCATAGGCCGTCGAGGACACTGTCGTATGAGTTCCCGTCTCGTTGGAGTGGCTTGTCAGAATGAGCTTGTTTGGATCCTGACCGAGCATTTCCACGACGTCCAGTTCCGGTGGCCAGGAGCCGTCAGCCGGGAGAAGCCAGAAGGCCGGCCATACACCTTGCTTTTCGGGCATGTCAGCCCGAATTTCGAAATAGCCGTAGGTTTGTGCGAAGGACTCATAGGTCGTCAGCAAACCTGACGTGTATTTGTAATCGTTTATGTAGGGCTGGATTGCCGCGGGAGCCCGGGCGGCGGTAATCGAGAGAACACCGTCCTCAACGCTGAACGGGCTGACGGAACGCGTCGGGGCATAGTTGGTATCGATATACCATTGAAGCTCCTTGTTGCTCGTGAGCGAGCTGCCGTTCGCGGCGCCCCACCAGAAGTTCGAGTCCCAGGTGCCGCTCGAGCCATTCCACAGGTCGAGCGTGTTGAACTCGTCCGAGAAGGTGAGTTCCAGATGCGACCTGTCTAGGGCCAGATCGAACTGGCCTGGGTTGAACTGGTCGATGGTCTTATTGGCGAAAACGAGAAACTCGTCATCGGACAGGTTAAGTCTGACGTTCGCCCCCGACTGGACCATGTTGGCGTGCACATCCTCGAAGGAGGTGAAGCCGAAGCTCCCGACGCGCGCGGTATCATCGGCGCCAAAGTCGAGGATCAGGTCACTGCCGTTGCCGGGGGTCACGACGAAAATGTCCGCACCGGATCCGCCCTTGAGAACGTCATCGCCCTGCAATCCGTCGAGCGTCTGTTGGCCGGAGCCGCCGGTAATGATGTTGTTTAGCTCGTTTCCGAAAGCATAGTGTTTGTCGCCGGTGACCGTCAGGTTCTCGAAATTCGCTGGGAGCTTGTAACTCATCCAGGTCGAGATGGTGTCGACACCCTCGTTGGGCAGCTCGACCGCCTTGTTTTTGGAGGAATACAGATAATAGATGTCATCGCCCTTGCCGCCGTACATCGTCACGGTGACGCTACCGTCGGCGTACATTGAGTCGTTGTAGATGCTGCCATAAAGTGTCGGGCCGGAATTCGTCGCCGAATACCACTTTACGGAGGATCCGCTGTAGGGGAGTGGAACACCCTTGGCGTTCAGTACGTTGGCCATTTTGGTCCTTTCTCCTCTTTCTCGCCTCGATATCGGGCCTAACACCTATTGAGAGCAAAAGGAGCCATTACCATTTAGCCTTCGAGTTTGGAGGGTTACCAAAAGCTTAATATTCAGCGGAGCCACTTGCCGCGGGGGCCGGCTCACCCCTTCAAGGGCACAAGGCGTGGCACCCGGCGCCTGCCGCTCTCCTTCGGCCGGTCGCAATCTTAGACGTATGGCCGTTGCGCACGACGCAAGCTTGTTGTCAGGTGCATGACGCGGTGCGTCAAATGCAGCTTTGGCGATGGCGGGCGCGCTGCATTGTTGATATTGTCCGCACGGAACAGGCGCGCAAATGACACCGGATTCAGAAAAGGCCGAGGCGGTCGAGCAGTTGCTTGATACACCTGACCTTGCAACCGCACTGGAAAGCGAACAGTTCAAAAAATTCCTTGACCAGGTGCCGATCGCCATTGCCGTTGCGAACCTGGCCGCTGAGGAGCGCGTAGTCTACGCCAACCCGGAATTCGAGAAACTGTCAGGCCTGACGGCCGCCAGGCTCACACGAGCAAACTGGGCAGCCCTTTTGGGCAAAGGCCTCCACGAGCAGAAGAACCGGCCACTTGCCGAGGCCGTGGTCGAGGAAACCGATTTTGTCGGCACCTACAGGCTGGAACGCAACGAGGATAAGCCGACGATCGTCGACGTTTATTCCAATGTGATCGAGGACGACAACGGCAAGATGTGCTTCCGGCTGGTGGCGCTGGTCGACGTATCGGCCCATGGCGAGGCGGGAGATGAGCGCTCGGTTGAGGAGCTTGTCAGCGAGAAAGACACACTGCTGCGCGAACTGCAGCACCGGGTAAAGAACAACCTGCAGATGATCACCGCACTGATCCGGCTGGAAAGCCGCAACGCGACCGAGGCCGACCGGAGACGGTTTGAGCGGCTTGCCGGTCGCGTCGACGCTCTGGCGATCCTCTACCAGACGCTAACGGCCGACGAGCCGAAAGAGGAGGTCGATCTTGGCGTCTATCTCAGCCAGATCGCGTCCGCGGTGATGAGCTCGCATGCAGTCGAGGGGATCCGCCTGGATATGAAGGTGGATACATATCCCGTGTCAATAAACGTCGCCATGCCGGCGGGACTGGTCGTCAACGAATTGCTGACCAATTCACTAAAGCATGCGTTCCGGGGGCGCGACGGCGGCACGATAACACTGCACAGCGTCGTCGATGGCGACGGCTGCCGGGTTATAGTGGCGGACGACGGAATCGGCCTGCCGGAAGGCGAGACGTGGCCCAAGCCAGGCAAGCTCGGAGCGCTGATCGCGCGCTCGCTGACCGAGAACGCCAAGGCGCAGTTCGCAGTCGACTCTAGCGCCAGCAAAGGGACGAAGGTGACCATCATCTTCAAACGATCGGCGGCAGCAAGCTAAACGATTGCCGTCGAACATGGCAGGCTGGCGGCTGGCTTCATGTCGCGGCTTTGGGCAGGTGCCTGCAAATAGGCCCGGACGCGCCTCGCGGCCTGCTTCACATGGTCGAAATCTTCAATCGAAGAGCCGCCAGCTGCATTCCGCGGGAGAAGCAGGATGGAGTAAGCCGGGCGTTTCCCTCGCTTGGCTGGTCCAGCGTGACCGGCTTCAAGACAGCGGCAGGTAGCGCAGCGGATATTCTCCAATCAGCTCCATTGTTCGCCAACAAGACTGCTTGGTTCGCGCAACACCATTTTTCCGGACTTACGCAGCCCGGGACCTGAGCGGAATTTACACCATTGCGGTCGATTGGCCGATGCTCGCCAAGCCTTGACAATTGTTCTATGCTCTCCTTGGCACGGCATGGTGGTGATTGCGACACGGAAGGCTGTTGTCCTGTGGGGGGTTCGATGTTCGAAGTCGTCGGAGACTGGCGGAAAACGGGCTCGAGAAGCTGGTTAGCCCTAAACACCCTTGGCTTGATCATCGCGCTGTCGGTGCTGTTTTTACCCGGACTGGAAAGCGCGAATGCACAGACGAACTGGACACTTGATCCAACCGCTTCGGTGCTCACCTACCAGTCGGTCAAGAAGAACACGATCGTTGAAACCAACAAGATCAGGAACATCGCCGGCACCCTTTCTTCGACGGGTGAGGCCAAAATCACATTCGACCTCAATTCAGTCGATACCGGCGTCGACCTTCGAAACGTCCGCATGCGGTTCCTTTTCTTCGAGACATTCAAGTATCCGGCCGCCGAACTGACCGCAAAAGTGGACCCTGCGGCGTTTGCCGATCTTGCGACGAAGCGAAGGATGAAGGCAGTGCTTCCATTCCGACTCAACCTGCACGGGGTCGACAAGGATCTCGAGGCCAATGTCGTCGTGACCTTGATCAGCGACAGCATGGTTTCCGTCGCTTCGGAAGCCCCCGTCGCCGTGCATGTCGAGGACTTCGGACTGCTGCCGAATGTCGACAAGCTGCAGCAGGCCGCCAATGTGGCCAACATTGTTCCGACCGCTTCGGTATCGTTCGATTTCGTGTTCAACGCCGATGGTAGCAAGCCCGCGGCCGTCCAGACCGTCGCGGCAAGCACCGCCGACGTCGGGCCTGTTGCCACTGATGCTGCGAAGGCGAACTTCAGCGACGAGGAGTGCCTCAACCGGTTCGAGGTGCTCTCTCGCACCGGAGCCATCTATTTTCGGCCGGCGAGCGCACGGCTCGACACCCAAAGCCGTCCGCTACTGGAGGAGGTCGTTGGCGTCGTCGGCAAGTGCCCGGGCCTGAAGGTGGAGGTTTCCGGCCACACCGACTCCGATGGGTCGTCCGCCGCCAACAAGCTCCTGTCGGAGCGGAGGGCCCAGGCCGTAGCTGACGCCATTGTTGCCGCAGGTATTGCTCGCACGCAGATCATGGCGATCGGTTATGGCGAGGAGCGGCCGGTTACTGGCAACGACACGCCGAAGAACAAGGCGCTCAATCGGCGGATAGAGTTTTCCGCCACCAAGCTCGTCAACTGAGGAAGGGCCTTTGTTCCGGCGGGGCTTCGATCTGATTGCTTGGTTTATTGGTGTCCTAGGCGCGATCGGGCTGGTGATGCTCTCGCTGTTGTTGACCTTGACGGCGGCCAACGCCGAACGTCGTGCTGCTCTGGTCCTTGGCAACTCCCAGTATCAGCATGCGCCGGCGCTGACCAACCCGGTACACGACGCGCAGGCTGTTGCCGAACGTCTCAAAAGCCTGGATTTTGAAGTCGTCTCCGGGTTCGATCTGACCAAATTGCAGACCCAGACGACCATTGCGCAGTTCGCAAAGCAGGTTCGCGGCGCCGACATTGCCCTTTTCTTTTACGCCGGCCACGGCTTGCAGGTTTCAGGCAGCAACTACCTGCTTCCGGTCGATGCCGCACTGGAAGACGAGACCTCGCTCGACTTCGAAGCGGTGCCGGTGGATTTCGTTTTGCGGCAAATGTCGCGCGAGACCAGCATAAGGCTGATTTTTCTCGACGCCTGTCGCGACAATCCCTTGGCCGAGGTGTTGGCAAAGACCGCAGGCGTCAAGGGAGCGAGAAGTGGCCTTGCCGAAATCCCGATCGAGAATGGCGGCACTGGCACGCTGGTCGCCTTTTCCACCAGTCCCAATCAGGTCGCCTATGACGGATCGAGCGAACACTCGCCGTTCACGTCGGCGCTGCTTGCCCATATCGGGGCCTCGAACGTCTCCATCACCGACGCAATGAACAGGGTTACCGCCGACGTGTTCAAAGCAACGGCCGGCAAACAGCGCCCGTGGATCAATGTCTCGCTCACCACCGAGGTCGTGCTGCACAAGGTGGATCTGAACGCGCCACTGATCGTCGGTGAGGCGACCGCTCCGCAACAACCGCAAGGCGCCTCGGGCGGGCGCAACGCCGCCGCAAATCCGTCTGGGGCTGACGATGCCCAGCTTGCGCTCAATGTGCTGCGTCAGAAAATCCCGAGACTGGCTTCGGACGAGCCGATCTTTTTCGACCAACCTGTCGATTTCGGAGATCCAGCAATCGACGGCAAGAGTATCGCCGAGCTGATCACAGGCAAACCACTCTTCACTCCCGTGGAAGGGCTCGACAAGGCGGTGTGGGAGGGCAAGCACTGCAACGGCTGTCATGAGTGGAATGAGGATCGGCTATGCGAACAGGCGAAAAATTTCGCCGCCAACGATGTCTCCGTTCTACGCCTGCAACATCCGCTTGGGACACGCTTCAAGGTGGCGCTGGCCAAATGGGCGCAAGGCGGCTGCAAGTGAGATCTGGGCCCTTCGGTTCGAAAACCCTGGTCAAACAAGACCATGGAGCTGCGTCTATTGGAATGGTTCGGGTCTAATACGCATCAGCCGATTGGCGCTGCGCCTCGATCTCGGCCAACTGCAGGCCCATTTCGACAAAGGCGGAGAGAACGGCAAAGCGGTCCGCCAGTGCGACGCGCGCCAGCCCTGCTAGAACACCGGCATTGACTGCATGGGCGGCAGGATGTCGCTGCAAGGCCGTTGGCGCGGCTGCGCCGACGACAGATCCGGCAACGCCAAAACCATTGTCACGCCATTCCGCAGCCAAGGCAATCCAGGCGCCCGGCGTAGCCGGCGGGGTTGCCGCAGCCTCGCTTACTGCGGCGCGGTGGCGGGGACTGTCCGGTTCGCTGACCCAGTCGCGAACAAGCGCGAGCAGCTCTTGATCTGTCTTATCGAGCAGCTCGCTCAGATGCCCCAGGCATTCATGGGCCCACCAGACCGCAGCCCGATCAGGAAGCAGGTAGGCACAAAACGTGATCGCCTCTTCGGGAATGGGCCCGGCGAGGAGATCGCGGCAAAACTCGATCGAACGCTGCTCGGTTGGAAGGGCTCTCATGTCTCTGGCGACAGCGGGACAAGCCACAAAAAGATCCCGTGCCGTTTTGAATCGGAGCCCATTGGCCATGACGCCACGCCTTCATCGAGGACCAGTCGGTACTCAAGCCCCCGGCGTGGCGCCGGTCAAGTCTCAACTCGTGGGGACGGGAGATCGGCCGACACAGCCAGGCTCGGCGTTTATTGACAGACAAACGCGTGGGAATGTGGTATATTCACGGTTGGTAATATCGGATGCTCAACAGGAGTAACCGCTATGCGGTGGGCCAGTTCACCCTTGGTGTTGGCGGTCGTGGCTTTCTCGACCCATGTTTCCGCCGACCCTGTCCAGAAATCAGAAGACATCGTCAAGTTTTTTGCTGGCGCGGCCGACCTCGGCAAGTCTCGGGGGATTTGTGTCGGCACGGAGGAGCAGTGTAAGAGCAAGACCAAGGCAAAAGAGGGGCCGGCCGACAAATCCAGTCTCGACATGCTGATCAATTTCGGGCTGGATTCGGCCGAACTCGACTCGACCGCACGCGCTGAACTCGAGGAGTATGCCAAGGCCCTGAAGGACAGCCGGATCAGTACTTTCCACTTCGTCGTCGAAGGCTACACCGACGCTTCCGGTCCGGCGCACTACAATGAGCGGCTGTCGCAGCGACGAGCGCAATCGGTGACGTCCTTCCTCACATCCAGTGGCATCGAGGCTGACCGCATCAACGCGATCGGGTTGGGCGAAGCGCATCCGCGTAGCCCGAATCCATACGACGCCGTCAACCGCCGCGTGGAAATGCGTATAAAGGCCGAGTAGCGTACGGATGCCGCCTGAAACTGTGCAGCAGTGCGTCAGGAACTGAGTGGCAAGCGCAGCGGCAGTCAGGCGAATAGGCTTGGAACGACCCCGGTCAGTTCTTGAGCACGCCGCCCACCACCACACCGGAGCCGAAGAGCAACGCCTTGGTCAGGAAGTCGTTATCCTTGGGCGGCGGAGGATCGTCCCGCCGCCCCACGGTCTTGCGGAAGCGCCGTTTCTGAACGACCTGCTGTTGTTTGCGGGGTTTCTGCGCCACCGGCCGCTGGGTGCGGACCTTCTGCGCAACCTGCTTTTTCGGCTGAGTCGTACGGGCTTCATCGGCAATATATCCGGCACGCACGGCTTCCATCGTCGGATCTGTCCGAACCACGAGGAATGCAAGTTGCTCGCGCGGCAGATAGGTGGTCGGCGGAAGACCATTCTTGGCTTGCCAGATGCCGATCGCCGGGCGGGTCTGCGGACCTATGTTTCCGTCGATGCGGCCAAGTTCGTTGCCCAACCCCTCGATGCGCAGTTGCAGGTCGATGCGGCTTTGGCGGTCAAGACCGTGTCAATTCGGTGCCCGCTGTTTGCTTACCTGGTCCGAAACGCCGACCGATGTGCGCACCGCAGAATCCGAGCTGGCATTCGCCTGGTCCTCATCGCGCGCCGCGATCTGTTAGTTTTGGGCTTTGGGCGTGTTCAACTTATCGATGCTCAGCCGCGCCACAGTGGCGAAGCGACCGTTCGGAAACTGGTCGATAATGAGCATGAACCCAACGATGGGGTGGTGCTGACCAATGCCCGAAATTCGAATATCGGCGGGCTGGCCGCCTTCGCGACGGGCATCGTGTCGTTTCTTTCGCCCTGCATGCTGCCGCTGGTGCCGGGCTATGTTTCGTATGTCGCCGGTCGACGCAAGGGATGCGGCGCCGGTTGGAAGGCCCGCTTATCGGCGGCGGGATCGAGCCTCTATTTCGTGCGCGATTGTACCGCTTGAGTATCCGTCGTCGCTACTCTATATGATGCGTGATGATTGATGCGCACCAAGGAGGGCGATATGAGAACGACACTGGCGATCGATGACGACGTCCTGGTCGCGGCCAAGGCCATGGCCCGGCAGCAGGATCGCAGCCTCGGCGAGGTCATCACCGATCTCGCCCGGCGCTCGCTGCGCCGCCCGCAAGCCGGCGGCGAGCGCAACGGGATACCTCTGCTGTCGCCTCGGCCGGATGCACCTCCTGTCACGCTTGAGACGGTCAATGCCTTGCGTGACGAGTTGCTGTGACCTTCCTGCTCGACGTCAATGTGCTGATCGCGCTGATCGATCCTGGCCATGTCGCCCATGACGACGCCCATGGCTGGTTCGAAGTGACCGGTCATGCCGCATGGGCTACCTGCCCCATTACCGAAAACGGCGTCTTGCGCATCGTCGGAAACCAAAAATATCCTAATTGTCCCGGTTCGCCCGCCGTCGTTGCGCAAATCGTCACCAAGTTGCGAGCCCTGCACGGGCACAGCTTCTGGTCCGACGATGTGAGCCTGGTTGGCTCCGGCGACATCGATGCGGCGAAAATCCTGACCTCGGCACAGGTCACCGATACCTATCTTCTTGCGCTCGCCAAGGCGCATGGCGGCCAACTTGCGAGCTTTGACCGCAAGCTGTCGGGGGCGGCGGTGAAGGCCGGGAAGACTACACTGCACTTGATCCCCACAAGGTAGACCGCGGGGCTCTTTCTGTCAGGGTACATACCGGCAAAGGATCAGCCGTTGGTGGCCTTAGCCGGCGTGAAGGACAGCTTCTTCGAGGCGGAGATCTTGGTGGTCGCGCCCGTCGAGGGGTTGCGGCCCTCGCGTTCAGGTGTTTCCTTCACCTTGAACTTGTCGAAACTGGGCAGGCTCGGCTCAGCACCGCCATCGGCCGCATCAGCGATGAATTCTCTCGGTGCCGGACGCTTCTACTCGAAAATAGCCGGCCATTCTTGCAGAACGTGACGAATACAACCGCCGTGGCGTAAGTGATCTTGGCCACGGTTCGATAGTGCGCAGACCAGAAAAACATCTGCTAACAAGGTCGAAGTATAGCACTCGTTGGACGGAAAACCGTCGTCTGCGTGCACCGAAGCGGTCACGATTTGCCGCGCCATGCACAGGTTCAAAGCGCATTCTGAACAGAACTCAGCATCGCCGTGATCGCCTGTTTGTACTTTGCGAACTCGGGCGACGTCTGCCGGACCTCCGTGGTGGTCGTCGTCTGCTGGCCCGCCGTGGTTGTGGCTGGGCTCAGCTTGCGACCCATCTTTCTTTCGGCCCAGTCCGCGACATAGCTGGCGGTCTTGCCCGTCAGAAAGGGATTGGCCTGAATGACGGCTGACCCGAGCACGGCGCTCAATTGCGCGGAACCCGATGCCGACAGCACCTGATGCGCGCCCTCCATGCCGAGAAAGTGGCAGAGATAGAGCCGGCCGGCTGTGATCTGGTGGCCGCGCGCCCGAAGATAGGCTTCGCCTTCTCGCGCCAGATTGCGAACCATCTCGCGCGAGATCGTGGCGTCATATCGCAGGGCGAGCAGGTCGGCAGTCGAGAGTGTGCGTGCAAGTTCGGGGCGGTAAGTGTTCATCATCCGGATCCAGGTCTTTGTGATGAATTGGCCGGCGCCGGTCGCTGAAGAATTTGGGTTCTTGGCACGGGCGCTGCCGCCACTTTCGACATGAACGATACGGTCGGTGAGCGTTTCCACGGCGGAAAGATCCGAAGCGACCGCGGTAACCGTGCCCAGTGGGTCGATCGCCGCGCCATTCTGATAGAGTTCGAAATGCAAATGCGGTCCGGTCGAAAGGCCGGTGGTGCCGATATAGCCAATGATGTCGCCAGCCTTCACCTTGCTGCCGACGCCGCCCTCGATTGCGAATTTCTGCATATGCGCATAGCGCGTCTCGCGCCCGCTTCCGTGCGAAATCTTGACTAGATTGCCGTAGCCGCCCCCATCGCCCTGGAAGCTGATTTCGCCATCGAAGGCGGCTGCGATCGGCGTGCCGACCGGCGCCGCCCAGTCGACGCCCTTGTGGATGCGAACGGTGCCTAGAATTGGATGCTTGCGCGGCCCGAAGGTCGAGGTCAAGACCCCGTTGACCGGTGTGACCATGCCATTGGTGACCGTCAGCGAACGGACCTGATCGTCGCCTGTCACGCATGCAAATTGGCCATCACCCTGCTGGAAGACGAAACAGTCGAGACTTTTTGTCGTGCCCTGGACACCAACATACAGCACGCGGCCGGCGCCTTCGTCCTTGCCGCGCGGCGTCTGAGAATAGATCAGCACAAGACGCTGGTCCTCGCTTGCAAAGGCATCCAGATCCTGTCCTCTCGACAGATACATGATGGCTTCGCCGATCACGCCGGTTGGAACGCTGTTGCGTGCCGCAGTCGAGTAGATCGCGTCGAGCAGACGATACTGCCTTTTGTGGCCGCCTTCTGCCGGCGCGCCCGAGTAGTTGAACAGGTCTTCGCGTACCCAAGGGTCAACGCCCGATACCAACACGCCCGCGGCATTACGCGTCAGCGTACCGACAAAGACGTTCTTGGCGTAGATCGACACCTGCATGAGGGACATCGTTGTCGTCTCGCGGTTGGGCCGGTATCCACGCATGGCCACGACATAGCCCGGTTCCAGGCCGTCCCGGCCGAAGAGGGCCTTCAGCGCCTCGCCTGCCTGCTTGGCGTCGTCGGCGGAGAAATGTGCATCGAGCGCAACGCTATCCAGACTGCGATCGTTGAGGATCTTCACGAACGTGTCTTCCGTCGCCTCAAACCGCTGATATTCGTTCGTCACAGTTGCGACGCTGGTGTTGTTTTCGATCTGGGTCTTCTGGAATGCGGGAAGGGCTGCGTCGCCTGCATCGATTGTTTCACCCCAGCCGGCTTCGGGATCGTCGGTGTCGGCCTGTTGATCCGAAGCCGGCGCGGGCTCACCCGCGCCAGGAGATGGCTCAAGATCGTTCTGCAGATCGCTGGAGGGCGCGGGGGCGGTCTTTCGTTGCGCCTGGAAGAATGCAAAATCCTCCTGCGTCGACGGTATCGTCGTCATGAATTTTTCGCTGGCGCTAAGCATGACGTCGGACAGGATCTCGATCTGTGGCGAAACCCCTGCCGGGTCGAGTTCTGCCGGACGCGGAATCACGCGGCCTTTCGTTGCTGCGCCGTTATCGGGTGCGAGCGTGATCCACATAGGGTCCCCCGCCAGGCCGATAATCGCAGGCACATAGACAGATGCATCGGCCGGCACATCGTCGGCTCCTTCTACCGCGCGCAACTCCTCGTCTTCGTCGCCAAATGACCAATAGTCCGCGGTGAGGTAGAAGCCGACGGCGATCGAACACAGGAAAATCAAGGCCAAGCCTGCAATAAGCCTGCGCCAAAGCGTGCGCCGGCGAAGGGCGGCGCGCGCCTGCTTTTTCGCCTTGAAGCTGGTGTCGATCGCGTGCGTCACGGAGTGCTTCCGGTCAGGAAAAACGTCCACCGCACCTGTTCAAGTGTGTCGACTTCAACAAATCGCGCCGCCATATGGCCGCGCTGCCAGCACTCGTCGATGCCGCGTATCGAGAACCGTCGACGCTCGATGCACATTTCGGTCGACCCGGTCAGGATCGCGTGGCCAAAAACGTCCGTGGCGTAGATGTAGATGTAGCGGTTCGTCAGTTCCTCGCGAATGACGTTCACGCACTGATTTGCGCCGATGGTCCACCAGCCATCGGTCTGGTCGGCATTGTCGATTGTCTGGCCGATAGCGAGGTTGACGAGGTCGAGTGTCTGATTGCAGACCGTGAATTCGGCGCGCGCTTCATTGCATGAGAGCACGGCCAGGAGTGCCGCGCCCGAAACGACCGCAAGCCTCATGCGGCCTGTCAAGATAAGCAAGGCTCGAAACCGATCGCGCTGCTTTACGGGCAGGCCGTCAGACGAGCGGGGCAAACGCGAGCGGCAGAGTTCCATTGCACGCCATACTACCCGCCGAGCCGGAAATATTTGGCACTGGCCGAGAACTGAGATCCGTTGGTCTCGATTTCCTCGAGAATTTTGGGCAACAGCTGCGAGGCTGGCATTGGCGTGGAGAACGCAGCCGCCTGGATATCCTGGGGTCCGGTGATCACCATGATGATCTGCGGCACGGCCTTGCCTGCAGCCCTGTCGGCGGCGCCGAGACCGATCGGGATGCTGAAGGTGGCCTTGTCCGATTGAACGACCATGCGGTCATCGAGGTTGAACATCATGCCTTTGTGGTCGATCAGCAGCACGCTGGAAATGAGCCCGCCACGCGTCACCAGCGTACCGCTGATCGGCGTACCATTTGGCACCGATGTTCGATCGAGAACAAGCTGCGGCTTGTCGCCAGCAGCCTGCCCCAGAAAGCGCAGGAAGTTGGTGACTTCGCACTGGCTCGGCTCAATGAGGCGCACGTTGATGTCCGGCTCAACGTGGAACTTTGCCTGGAAATCAGCCAGCATCTGCTCGAATGGCTGGACCGCGGTTCCAAATCCTTCGATGGCAGCGGTCTTATCGGTTATCGACGTCACGGCGGCGTAGAAACAGTCGCCACCGCTGAAGTCGCGAACCCACGAGACACGCTGCGCTATATCGTCGATCACCGGAGGAACTTCCGGCTTGGGCACGTTCAAGGCGACCGTGGCCTGGTCTGGCTGTCTGGCGGCCGGCTGGTCGGCCTGCTGGTCCTTTGCGCTCATCGCATCTGCCTGGCCTGCAGCCGGCTCGGGAAAGGGCGCGGCCGATTTCGCCTCCGCCGGCTGGTTTGCCTGTCGTTCAGGCTTTTGGCTCACCGCGACATCGGGCTGGGGGGCTGGCGGCGTTAAAGCTTTTTCGGCTGGTGGAGCGATTGGAGCGATCTTGCCAAGCGGGGGAGGCGTTTTCGGGCTGTCGCCGGCCGCGATGTCGGGCTGAACTGCCGGCGACATTTTTTCGGCCGGCGGCTGTGCCGCGCTTGCTGACGATTTCGGTGTTTCCCTGGCTTGCAGGGGGATCTTGGCGGGCTCTGCCGGCTGCGGCTTTTGGCTGTCGGCGACGTCGGGCTGCGGCGCTGGCGGGGTTGACGTTTTTTCGGCTGGCGTTGGAGCTGGAACGAGCTTGTCAGGCGGCGGAAGTGTTGTCGGGCTGGCGTTGGCAGCGGTATCGGGCTGAATTGCCGGCGCTACGTTTTCGGCCGGCGGCAGCGCTGTGCTAGCTGATGGCTTCGGGGCTTCCCCGGTTTGTGGGAGTATCTTGGGCGACTCTGGCGGTTGCGGCTTTTGAGGCGCAGCCGCCTCTGCCTGATTTTTAGTTGGCGATGCGGTGGTCTGCGTTCGCGGCTGCGCGGGTGGAGCTAGCTCTGGCGGCTTAGGAGCGTTCGCAACATTATCCGTCGCGACCGGCTTTGATGCCTCTGGTGCGGGCTCAGATGGTTCTGAGGCGGACAGCGATGTGGTGCCGGCGCTCGGCGTGGTAGGCGTCATAAAACCGCTAATATAGAGGCCGGCACCCGCGGCGAGAGACAGCGTCGCGAAGGCAGAAATCGCGATGGTTCGGGTCTTTGTGGATTTTCCAGGCCCGCCACGTGCGACTGCGCGTGGCGGGCTGGCGACTGCTGAAGGCCGCGGTTCCGACAGCAGCGCAGGACGGACATGTGGGACGAAGCGCTGCCCACCGGAAGCTGCCGTCACAGGCGCGTTGCGCCCCAAATCATAGGAAGGCTGGGCCTTGGGCTCAGGCGCAAGGGTTTGCCCCGCTCGTGGCAAACCCGGCCGATTGCGGGTCGGGATGAACGTTGGTGGCGTTGTGCCTTCGTCCTCGTCACGCGTCATTCTGGCGATTTCCGCCATGCTCGCCGGGCGGTCTCGCGGATCCGGCTGTAGCATGGCTTCAACAATGCCACGAAAATCGTCGTCGATGTCGGACAGGTCGGGCACAGTCCGGCGCTTTTCGATGATCTCGAATTGGGACCCGCTCATGTCGATCGGCTTGCCGCGCAGAACGGCAACCAGCACCAGCCCCAGGCTGTAGATGTCGGATTGCTCGCTGACATCGCCGCTGTACAGCCCAAGCTGTTCGGGCGAAACGTAGTTGTACTTTCCCGCGAATTTTCCGCCGATCAGGGTCTCCCCGCCGACGGTCGCCGATCGCGCAATACCGAAATCGATGATCTTGGCCTGGTCGACCCTACCCCCTGGCAAGATGATGTTATCGGGCGAGAGGTCGCGGTGAATTGCTCCCGCTTGATGCACGGCGCTCAGACCCGACGTGAGGCGATGGCAGAGCTTGCGTACCTCTTCAGTCGGCATCGGGCCACGTCGCATGATGTCGTACAGCGACTCGCCGTCGACAAATTCCATGGCAAGGTAGGGACGGCCGATGCCTGGATCGATGGTGAAGACGTGATATCGCACGACCGCATCATGCGACAGGTGATTGAGGATTGACGCTTCCTTGCGGAACAGGGACAAGATCGTCGGGTCGCGGGCAAATTCGGGCAGGACGATCTTGATCGCGACGTGGTCGCCAGTCTGGATGTTGTGGCCACGGTAGACCTCGCCCATGCCACCGAATGCGATCCTCTCGTCAAGTTCGTAGATGCCGCTGAGCTGCGTGCCGACGGCTGTGTTGGCCAGCTGCGGCGATATTCGCGTCTTGTCGTCGGCGCTCATCAGCCTCAACCCTCCGCTCTGGACAGATCAGGGTAGGGGGGGTGTCCGTTGTGCCCGTTTGCGAACTTCACCAGCACAATGGTGACATTGTCTGTTCCGCCCCGCGCCAGCACCATTTGCAGCAGATTTTCGCAAGCCGCCTGAGGCGTCGCAGACACCACCACGGCCCCGATCTCGGCGTCGGTCAAATGCGCCGTCAGCCCATCGGTGCACAACACGAAGATGTCTCCCGGCATAATTTCGCCTTGCTGGAAATCGATGACGATTTCGTCGCTGACGCCGACCGCATGCGTGATGACATTGCGGCGCGGCCAGGTGAGCGCCTCGGCTGCGCTGATCATGCCGCGATCGAGAAGTTCCTGAACTTCGGTGTGGTCCCTCGAGATCTGCGAGATCGAGGCATTACGGACCAGATAAACCCGGCTGTCGCCCGCCCACAGGCAGGCAAATCGCCCATCCATCGCCAACAGGGCGGCAACGGTGGAGCCGATGGTTATGCCGCGAGATTCGGAGATCCTGCGGATCTCGGCGTTGGCGCGGCTCAGCCTGTCTTCGAAGCGCGCACGAAGATCCGGGGCGGAACTGGCAATGCCGATCGTGGCCAGATGATCGACAATGCTGGCTGAAGCGACCTCTCCGGCTTCATGTCCACCCATTCCGTCGGCCACCACCCACAGGCCGGTTCGTGGCTCGACTAGATAGTTGTCTTCATTGTGCTCACGGACACAGCCATTGTGGCTCACGCCGAAGCTTTCAAAGGAAAGGGCGACATCGCTCACCTTGCCACCAAGCGCTTCTTAAAGCGTCCTCTGCGGCGCACCTTCAGGCGCTCGCTGCTGCCACTTTGCCACAGGCTGGAATATTAAAGTATCGAAATTTAGCTTTGAGCCCGTGACGCGGGATCGCAGCAGCTTTGGCGCCCTAGTTGCACCAGGTGAGGCTCAAATCCTCTCAAAACGCCTTCGGGCAGCTGAATGCGGAAAGTGCGGGAAGGAGGAAGGGGCTGGGTCCGGAACCGGTCTGGATCGTATAGCTGACGTCGCGTCCGCCGATTACGAAGCGCGCCTCAACAGAGCCGTCTTTGCTGGTGATCGTCGCCTTGTCCAGCAACCGCTTGAGCGACCACGGCCCTTCGAACCTGATTGCGGATTCACGGCCCGGCATTTCCGGCATCAGCCTCAGACTGACGGATGTCGAGGCCGCACCGGTCGGCCAGGACACAGTGCTTGGCGTGTTACCCGCCTGGTTGCTCTGGACGATCTGGCCGTCGACGTCGAGCACCGCAGTATCTGCATCACCGTTCAGCGAGAACGGGGTAAAGGTCAGGTTGACCGACGGCATTGACCCGCCCGAAGGGAAAAATGCGCCGCGGATTTCCGCAGCCAGCTGAAAGTTTTTCAGCGTCGACTTCGACAGGTCGCGTCCAAAGCGCGCATTCTGTTTCCAGCTCCAGTCCTGGCCGCTCATGTCGATCAAGGAAGCAAGGTTATGTGCGAAGAACCGATCCATCAGGCCGCCCGGAGAGAACAACTTGGCGAAGTCCGCCATCGCAATATCCTTGGCACCATCGCCGGCGAAGGGGTAGCGGCCGTTGACCGCCTCCTCGCAGGGCTGCGTGACGGCCTGGTCGAGCATCTCGTTCAAATTCGTCAACGAAATTTCAGCCGCGTTGCCGTCAAATTCGTCTGCGGTTGCGTTGACTATTCTGCCGAGTTGCTTGGGCAGACGCGATGCATTGGCGCGAAGGGTGGCTATCTGCAGCTGCAGGTTGGCGTTGACATTTTCCGTCTGCGAAGGGACCTCGGTTGCCAGTTGCAGGCTCTGGTGGATATCGCGAAAATTCTGGGTCAGCGCATCGATCGGTCGGTGTCCAAAAGGCCCGCTTACCAGAGCCTGGAAGGACCTGAACTGCGCTTCGATGTTTGCCCCAGGGCTCTGGGTTTGAAATTTCGCGGACCCGGTACCAGCACGGCTTTGCGATTTTGCGGAGCTAATTTGAATGCCGATGCGAGCCAGGCCCTTGGCCATGTCTGCGTCGTCCTGGGACTGGCGCATAACGGTCCCAGCTTGCATCCCAGTGCCCGAGTCTTCGCCGGAGACAGAGTCGCGCGCCAGGGCTGTTTCCTCGGCAATCGCAGTAAAAAGCTGTTCGATCGGCGAGCTTGGTGAGGCAACGGCGGAAAGCGCGACATAGTGCGGCTTGTCGTTCAGCATGGCTTTGAATTTCAAGCCATCGAGAACGCTGTTCCATGCGGCTGCGAACTCCTTGCCGTAGCGGTCGAGAAGTTCGGGGCCGAGTTTGAGCAACTCCTGATCGATGCCGCCTTGCTCGCCGCCACCGCCCAGAACCCACTGGTCGTCGTCGAGTGTCTGCGCAATGCGCGAAAGCTGTCCGAGATAAAAGTTGTTGAATCCGACATGGGTGTAGAGACCGGGAATACGAAGCTTCGACAGATCGCCGCCATCGACGCGCTCGAACACAAGCTGCGCTTCGGTTCCAGCTTTTTGAGAGACAGCAAAATCGTCCAGCGCAGCCGCATACACCGCCGACTTGATCAATGCTGACGCGCGATCCGCAAGGCTCATACGTCCGAGCGAACGCTGAGCGGCTTCGACAAGCGGCTGGTTGAGTTCGAAAACTGGATCATAGGCATCGTCCAACGCAAGCATGGCGCGTAAGTGCTTTTCGAGCTGCGCGCGTCCTTCGCGGTTGCTCTCGCCCGGATACCGGTGCTGTTCCCAATCCTGCTTCATCCAGGAGATGATCAATGGGTCATCGACCTTAGGTGCCTTACCGCCGAGCATCAGGTAAATCTTGAGCGGTTCGTAAAGCGCGGCGGGATCAGCCATCGTCGCCTGGACGGTCCGCTGCGCCTGAACAAGCAGACGCGACCGCAACATTCGTTCCAGTGCTTGCCGGTAGGCCGTTGTCGATGCCGAAAGAAGCCTTTCCCGCTGGCTAAGGCCGACCGTTTCCTCGATCGGTGTCGGTAAGTCACTGGTTTCGAAACCGGCCGGCAAGTTGCGCAACTGGTCGAGCGGTCCGATGACGTTTTCAAGGTCGACATCGGTGACCGTCGTGCTTTTGAGCAGGGCGTCCGCTGTCTCGTGATATTGGCTCATCGCCTGCGTCGTGGAGGCGATCAGCGAGCGGTTGGCCATGAAGCTCATTGCGAGCGCGCCAAGGGCCGCTGCAGTGATCAAGGCGATGATGCCAAAGCCGCCATATCTGAGGGCCGCTGCCCGCCTCTCGGTCGCTCGGTCATAGGAAACCCATCCGGATTCGGCGAAAATGACATCAGTCAGGAGGTCGTGCAAAAAGAAGCTCTTGCCGGTCCCGGACAGATGGGGGCGGGAATTGTTGCCGAAACTGCGGCCGATTGCGCCCAACACCTGATCGATCGGCGTTCCCTCTTGGGTCCCCGACGAGAAGTAGAGCCCACGCAAGCTGACATTCACCTGGCTGCGGACCGGATCGAACAGGCTGGTCACGAAACCGGCAATTCGGCCCTTGAGCGCGTAAAACTGGGCCGGAAAGCCAAAGATCGATATGCGCGAGACCGGATCAGGCTCTTCCTGCAGGCGGTCAGCTATCTCGTCCGCCAATCGGTTCGCCAGTGCATCGAATTCGGCCGAAGCCTCACCGGCCATGTTCTTGTTGCGGTCGGTGGTCTGGAATGTTGCGCCCCAGACCTTGCGCCTGCGGGGCTCCTCGAAACTGCCGAAATACTCCATGAAGCCGGCGACGAGATCGGCCTTGGTGAAAAGCAGGTACACCGGAAACTGGATTTTCAGCGTCTCGTGGATCTCCCTCAGGCGACTGCGTATTTCAACGACATGGGCGTCCAGCTGCTGGTCATCGAGGCTGATGAGATCGGCAAGGCTGATGGCCAGGATAACCCCGTTGATCGGTTGTCTGGTGCGGTATTTCTTGAGCAGTGACAAAAACGCAAGCCAGCTCTTGCTGTCGCTTCCAGCATTGGAATCCTGCGTGGTGTAGCGTCCCGCCGTGTCGATCAGCACGGCCTCTTCGGTAAACCACCAGTCGCAGGAGCGGGTGCCGCCAACACCGGCCACCGGCTGGGCGTCTCCTGAACCGGCAAGCGGAAAATTCAGACCCGAATTGACCAGTGCCGTCGTCTTGCCGGCGCCCGGCGGGCCAATGACGATGTACCAGGGAATGTCATAGAGGAAACTGCGCTTGCCGCTCGACCGCTTGAGTGCTGCGATGGCCTCACTCATGCGCGCCTCGAGCACCGGTGAATCGTCATTGCCCCCGTCGTTGCGGGCAACGACCGTCTCGAGCGCTTTTTGTGCCTTTCTCACCTGCCAGACGCGCACTGCGTAAACGAGGGCCGCGGTCGCCACGATCGTGCCGATGATTGTCGCACGCAACCAGACAGGTCCCAGCGGCCGGATATCGGCGAAGCGGATCAAAGGTCCAGCAAACCAGATCGCCGCCGCGAAACCGGCCAACGCGGCCGTGCTGAATATCCGCGGCAGCCAACGCATCATGGGCGTTTCCGACCGGCGGTGTTCACAGCGTTTCCTCCTTGGGGATCATCACGTCGACACGGCGGTTCTTGGCGCGGCCCTCGGACGTCGCATTGTCGGCAATTGGCTCATCTTCGCCCTTGCCGTCGGCGGTTATTCGCGAGGGATCGCCAAGTTTCTCGGCGATCATTGTTTCAACAGCCTTCGCGCGGGCGACCGAAAGATCAAAGTTGGATTTCAACGTGCTTGATTTCCGTGGCTTCACATTGTCCGTGTGGCCAACGATCCTGATTGGACCTGGCTCGTGCTCAAGGGCTGCGGCAATCTGTGCGGCCAGTGGCAAAAACTCGGGCTTCACTTCGGTCTTGCCTGGCTGAAACAACAATTGATTGTTGATCTCCACTACGATGAAGTCGCCTTTTGTGCCGATGGTCATCCCGCCGCGCTCGACTTGCGTGGACAGTGCTGAGCGGATGCGGTCGATCTGCTCGGTTGCAGCAGGCGAGGCGGCTGTCACCGGTTTGGCAAGTGGGGGTACCACACTGGCGCGCTCGATCGTCACAGGCGTCGAGGGATTGAGCGCCAGCAATTGTCTGGCTGCAGCATCGCCTTCATCGGTCATGAACGCCCGCAACGTGAAGAACGCGGCCGTCACCAGGGCTGACGCCGCTGCAGCAACACCCCAGAGCGGCAGGCGGGTCGAAGACGGCACCATCATAGCGGCCATGCCTTGCCAGCGGGGGGAGATGTCCTCTCCGGCGCGGGCCCTGAAGTAGCGAAGCGTCTCGTAGACGTCGCGCCGCACACGTTCGAGACTGGTATCGTCGCGCGCCAGGCCACGATACTGGCCCTCAAATCCCAGGGATAGGCAGACATGCATCAGCTCGAGCAGGTCTAAGTGTGGCTCAGGATTGGCCAGCACCTTGTTCAGTGCTTCGTAAAAGCTGGCGCCGGTGGGCTCGATGTGAAAGAACCGCGACAGCATACTGTGCTGTGCCCAGGTATCCTCGCCGGGCCAAGGCAGGTTGCCCACAAGATCGTCGGCCGTTTCGCAAAGGGCAAACTTCGCGATCCGCGCATCCTCTTCGGGAACCCCTGACTTCTCCAGCGTCCAGTCGAACCTCTCGATCGCATCGGCGATATGTTCGGCCAATGGCGCCGCCTGTCTTTCGACCGGCACGAGCCTGAGATGCCCGAACAGGACGAGCAACGGTGCTGACGCAGCGAGGATCGGATTTGCCGTCGAATATTTTACCGTGTCTGCGGCGCCGAGCAGCACCTCCTGCTGAATGGTCGGCCTTGACCCGGCTGCCTCGGCTCCGGCGGCTGTACCGGACGATGCTCCCTGATAAAGAATGGTTCCGGATGTCCAGTCCGGCGGCATATGCCGACCTATGTCAGGATCGAAAACTGTCGGTTCCTTGACATCCGAGGGCGCGACGGTCTTCGCGATCAGTTCGTTTGCGGCTGGTTTCGCATTCTGCCCGCGTCGTGGATTGGTGCGGATGACGGTCTTGCCGACCGGGCCGAAAGGATCGTCCTTCGAGCTCATCGCCGATATGCCGCTGCCGTGCAGTGTCCGCGCTTGCGTGCGAGAGGCGCCAGATATTTCCTGGCTGGATAGGGCAGGCAATGGTCCTTCCGGCAAGGCGGTCCGGAGCTACAAGAAACTATGGCGCCGCAATATGACATTTGCCACAGACCCCAGGTCAATCAGGCTTACCCGCTTGGCGAACTGTCGTATGTGATCGTAGTCCCAGATGTTGTCGATTGGAACATGATGCGGGGCGCCGACGCTCTTTTCTTCGTCAGCTGCAGCGCCGCGGTCCCTTGGATTGTTTATTTTTGCTTGTCGGCTTTGGCATAGGCCTCGCTGAAATAAGCCAGGAATATATCAAGCATACCGTTTTCGTGGGCCTCCTCCATAGTCCGCCATGTCGTGACAAAGGCGTCCCATGCCTGACTTTTCTTGGAGGTAAACGATGATGGCGGGAGCTTTTTGCCGATTGCTTCCGGCGACAGGTCGTCAAGCAATCGCGACAGCGCAGCTTGCATGGCGGCATAAGTCGCAAATTCGTGCGTCTTGAGATCGCGGAACGCGTCTTCGATACTGTTCCTGGCATCGAGATAGCCGGCTCTGCGCCGTGCAAACATGATTTCGAGTATGTCGTCGATTCCCGGCACGAACTTCAGAGGGTTGTTGTCGGCCGAGCTTATCATTGTTCGGTGTGGGCTCTTGGCCAATGTCTTTGCAGCCGCACGTGCCTTCAGCAGCAAGGCCAGTTGCTCGACCACGACCCGAAGGACCGAGCCGATTTCGGCCGCAACTTCGTGCGGGTCCCGCGACTGCAGCAGTTCCGGGGAAATACCCGCTCCAATCGCGATTTCCCGCAGCACCTCGTCTCTCGTCGAAGGAACGGACGCGGGCAGCGACGGTGCTTGTTGCCCGAGCCATCGCTCTGCCGAACTGAAGAAAGGCTCGCCTCCAGAGTCAAGCTGCCGATCGACCACGGCGGGCATGTGTCGTTGCGTCGAACCTTGGTCGCCTTGCGGATGGGTTGGCGTGGCGCGCTCGTCAATCGATACAGAGATGACGTAGCGGCCGACCAGGAGCCTGTCGCCGTGCTCCAGCCGGTGCGGACCGGTGATGCGTTGGCTCGATCCGTTAATGAAAGTGCCATTGCGCGAGATATCGTAAAGCCAAAACGCGCCTGCCTCGTACCGAATCTGGCAATGCCGGCCGGAGATGAACTTGTCAGGGTCGGGTAAGATCCAGTCGCAATTTTCGCGCCCGATTTTGAAGGTGCGATCACGCGATTTGTAGCTGGGGGGTACGCCAGCGGGCAGGGCATCGACATTGCTGATCTGCAGACTGATTAACATGCGAAATCGCCTGTGTGATCGATGGCGGCCTTCTCGGCACGATACTCCATGTTTTTAGCGTCGCTAATCCCAAATTCGCATCGACGCAGCGAGCGAACCCTTGGTAACGCAAGCCCGGGCGGCGCTTCATGGTCCTCTTTGGCCAGCACAACAACATGTGGTACGCTCGAAGGGACTGGCACCCAGCGAGGTTTGGTGTCATTTCGAGTTCCTGGACAGCAGGAGCTTCGAATCCGCCGCGCTGGCGGCCGGGTCCAGGAGGGGCACGACCCATGCCGAGTGAACAACGCGCGACGGCAGTGCAAACGCCAGTTGGCGCCGAGCTGCTGACCTTCACGCATCTTGTCGGGCGCGATGAGATAAGCCGTTGTTATGCCTATACGGTTGGGTTCGTAAGCACCGACCACGACATCGATCCGCTGAAGATGCTGGGTGGGGCTGTCTCGATCGAAGGTGAATCCGATCCGAAACGTTGGTTCGGCGGCCTTGTGTCCGAGTTCAGACTTACCCGGATCGAGGACCGATTGGCATATTACGAAGCGGTCGCCAGACCATGGCTCTGGTTTCTCGGCAACACGACCGATTGCCGTATTTTTCAAAACATGAGCGTCGTCGAAATCGTCGAAGAGGTGTTTTCGAAATACAGCACGGCAAAATTCGAGAAACGCCTGCAAGGGTCCTATCCGCCGCGCGAATATTGCGTGCAATATGACGAGACGGATCTCGATTTCGTGCAGCGGCTGCTCGAGCACGAAGGCATTTTGTATTTCTTCGAGCATGGCGAGGGCAAGCACACCCTTGTGCTGGCCGATGCGATGAGCAAGCTGAAGCCAGCGCCGGGCTATGAAAAAGTGCCTTACCACTTTGAGGGGCAGGGCTCCCGGCGTGATGTCGAATATATCACCGAATGGATCCCGGGCAGTTCGGTGCGGCCGGGCTCCTATGTCCATACCGATTACGATTTCAGGAAACCGGGCGCCGACCTGATGGCCAAATCGGCCCAGCCGTTCAGTCACAAGTTGGCCGCGGGCGAGAATTACCGTCAGCCCGGCGCCCATTTCGAAGTCGGTCGCGGCGATAGCCTGGCGGCGATCCGGCGCGAGGAGATCCAGGCGGTGCACCAGCGCATCGCCGCGGTCGGAACCGTGCGCGGCCTGTATTCAGGCTGCACGTTCAATCTGGATGGCTTTCCGCGCCAGGACCAGAATCAGGAGTATCTGGTCGTAAGTGCCGAATACAGGCTGTTCGATCCTGGCTACAGGCCGCATGCCGACTTCGACAGCGAGAACTTCAAGGTGATCCTTGGTGTGGCACCCACGGCCTTGCCCTATCGTCCGCCGCGGGTCACGACACGGCCGATCATGCGCGGGCCGCAGACGGCGACCGTGGTCGGACCTTCGGGCGAGGAAATATTCACCGACAAATATGCACGGGTGAAGGTCCAGTTCCATTGGGACCGTCTGGGCAAGAAGGACCAGAACAGCTCCTGCTTCGTGCGCGTATCGCAGACCTGGGCCGGCAGCGGCTGGGGTTTCATCCAGATCCCGCGCATCGGCCAGGAGGTGATCGTCGACTTCATCGAAGGCGACCCGGATCTGCCGATCATCACCGGCCGGGTCTACAACGCCTCGCAGATGCCGCCCTACGGACTGCCGGGCAGCGCCACGCAATCCGGCTGGAAATCCGACTCGTCGAAAGGCGGCGGCGGCTACAACGAGCTGATGTTCGAAGACAAGGCCGGCTCCGAACTGGTCAATTTCCAGGCGCAGAAGGACCACAACCTTCTGATCAAGAACGACCGCACCAAGCTGGTGCAGCACGACCAGTCCGACCGCATCGACCACGACGCCAAGCACTCCGTCGGCCACAACCTCGACGAGGACGTCGGCAACAACAAGACAGTCAAGGTCGGTGTCGACCAGACCACAGACATCGGCTCGAACGACACCGAGACGGTGGGGATCAATCGCTCGCTGACGGTGGGCTCGAACGAGACGATAGGCATCGGCTCGAACTCCACCGAGACGATCGGTGCCAACCACACACAGACCGTCGCGCTCGTTCAGACGGTCACCGTTGGTGCGGCTCGTGTGGATTCCGTCGGGGCATCCGAGACCCGAACCGTCGGTGGCCCGCAAGCGAATACAATCGGTGCGACGCGGTCCGTCACTGTAGGCGCGGCGCAGAGCCACGACATTGGTGCCAGCGACAGCTGGAACATCGCGGCCGAGCAAAGCGTCAATGTTGGCGCTGATCAGGCCGTCATTGTTGGCAGTGCCCAGACTTTCAAAGTTGGCGCGGCGCGCAGCGCCAGCATTGCGGCCGACGATTCCACAAGCGTCGGAGGTGCCCATTCGCTGAGTGTCACAAAGGATAGTTCGATCAGCGTCGACAAGAATAGTTCGATAACAGTAAGCAAGAATCTGGTGATAGATGTAGGCGACGAGATTATGATAAAATGCGGCTCGGCCAAAATCATGATGAAGAAAGACGGCACGATCGGCATTGAGGGCAAGGATATTTCGGTCAATGGATCCGGCAAGATCAATATCAAAGCTTCCAGCGATATCACGATGAAGGGCTCGAAGATCAGCGAGAATTGAGGGCAGCGATGAGCGACGTTCGCGAACGCATTGACGGTGTGGTGATCGGCATCCTTCTCGGTTTCGACGACGCCGCGTCGCCGCTGGTGGTATTCCCCGGCAATCCGGAAGAGACAGCCTTGCCGGCGCGCAGCTTGACCGCATTGACGTCCGATATGGTCGGCTCGGAGGTGGCTTTGCTCTTTCAGGAGGGCGATGCCATGAAGCCGCTTATCGTCGGCCGCATCGTCGAGCCAGCGCGCAAGACCGCCGCGCCTCAGGTCGTGCGCGAAGGTGAGCGTATTCTTATTACCGGCGACGAGCGCATCGAACTGCGTTGCGGCAAGGCGACGATCCTCATGGAAAAAGACGGCCGCATCACCATTCGCGGCAGCTATGTCACCAGCCAGGCGAGCGCCGCCAATCGTATCCGTGGCGGATCGATCGACCTCAACTGATGTTGGCCGCAGACCAGAAACCGAATTCGGAAGGCGCGCCGGGGCGGCGAATAGTACCGGATGTCGTCAGACAGCACGCCGAGAAGGGCGCGTTCTTCTGGGCGCAGCGCGACACGCTGATGGAAGATGATCCGCCGGACCTGGATGTGGTCGCTGGCGTTGACCGGCGCCTGGAAGCCAACCTCGATGGCCTGCGTATCGCTGGACCGGCCGCCTGGCCGTTCGTCATCGCGGCGTATGAGGATTTCTCCGAGAAGGGCGAATTGTTCCTCTTCGGATGGATGGCGATCGAACAGAACGATGGTCGCCGCGTCGCCGAAGCGGTCGAGTTCGGCCGTCAAAGCCAGGACGACGCTCGCGGATTGGTCGGCGCGTTGGCGTGGCACCAGCCTGGAACGATCGCCCTGCTGGTGCGGGACTGGATCGGCGCGCCGGACGCGTTCAAGCGATTTCTCGGCGTATCGGCCTGCCTCGGACATGGCGTCGACCCGAAGCAGATGTTGGGGCGACTTGTCCGCGACCCGGATGCGCGCGTTCGCGCTGCCAGCCTGCGCCTCGCCGGAAAGCTGAAACGCGCAGACATCGTCAACGAATTGACAGGGGCCTTGAATGATGCCGACGAACGCGCACGATTTTGGGCTGCCTGGGCGCTGACTGAACTCGGCTCGGGGGACCTGGCCAGTCCTGAGCTACGGAAGGTGGCGGTCGGCGGTGGCGCCGACGCACTCACCGCGCTACGCGCGGCGGTCAAGGCCGCGCCCGACAAGGAGATCCGCGCCTGGATGGGCGGGTTGCTCAAATCGCCTAAAACCGTGCCCTTGGCCGTACGCGGCGCGGGCATGCTGGGCGACCGGACTCTCTTGCACTGGCTGGTTCACCAGATGCGCACGCCGGCTCTAGCGCCGGCGGCCGGCGCGGCATTTTTGGAACTCTTCCCCGAGGCACGCGAGGCGGATCTGTTTACCACCGAGCCAAGCCAGGCCGGCAGGGCCTTCGAGGATCACTTCGGCGACGATGTTGCGAAAGTGCCATTTGCGGACAAAGTGAAGGATTGGGGCGCGGCTCTAGAGTTGTTGTCTGGCGCAGCAGATTGATAGATGCGTTACGGCCCCAGGCTGACGGTTCGAATGGGCGCCACATTTTGATGGACCCATTCTAGCAGGTTTAACAGGCTGTCGAGCGCACTCTCGTCGGTGCGCATTATTTCGATGAACCAGGCTATGTAGTCGGCCTCGACGTTCATGACGTCCGGCCCAAGAAAGATAACGGATTCCTCGGGTTTGAACATCTCATTAGCGAATCCTCCTCGATGAGTCGCGAGCAGCCAGGCCGAAAGCGCATCCACAACTCGGTCCGTTACCGCTTTTGGCTGTGGTGCTGTCAGCTCAATCTCCAGATCGATATCGTCGATCAAATCGCCTATCTCAACGTCGTAGGAATATCGCGGCCATGGACCGGGAAATTGAGGCTCGTCAGTGCTGACCACCCTTTCATTGGCTGGCCACAGGACGCTCACACGCTGCAAGGGAATTTTCTTCTCATGGAGCCAATGCAGCATATTGGCTAGTATGAATAAGCTGGCTGGATCGACGACTATATCCCGAAAGGTTGCGCTTACCGTTTTCTCCCGGAGTTCAGTCGTGCTGACAAGTGCTCGTGCCATGCCTGGATTGTGGGTTTCCCCTGCCAATCCTCCACATTCCGCCAAACCCTGAAAGGCTTTCAACACATCGGCAATTCCAATCAACGCCTGATCGTCGGGTGAGCGTGCCAGTACCAAGTTGACCACCAACTCGCGTTGGTGTGCATTCGGTAGAACCGACAAGGCAAAGGGCCTGTTCATTGGCATTCCGATCAATTCACCGGCGGGTCAAAGCGGTTCGGCCAGCGCGTTGCCAAATCGAGCTCACTTGGCCCCAGCATCTCCAATTCGATCCGGACAGGTTTGGTGATTTCGGCTAACTTTCGCAGACCCTTCACGTCGGCGGCGCCGCGGTTGACATCGCCAACAATCGGCAGGTCTGCAGCACGGATAACCAGAGCCTCCCCTACGTCGAACATCGCAAGTTCACTTGTGCCCTGTTGCCGCAGCTTATCCTTTCCGCCCAACTCAGCCAGGATGCCTGGCCCGAGGACGGTCAGCCACGAAACATTGTAGACGCGACCTCGAGCCCAAATCCTTATTGCATCTTCCGGGACGTCGAAGCCAGTGTATCTCATTGCCTTGCGCGCGATGAATTCGAGCGCCTCGTTCGTAAATGTCATGAACAGGTGCTTGAATGCATAACCGCAATAGCCTGAATCGGGTGCTCGGATTCTGACAATCCGCGCAAAGAACTCGGCAAGCCGCTCGGCTGCTGGTAGCGCGGCAAACTCCATCGGAAATTCCAGATGGAGTATATTTGCCTCCTTGTCGAAGAACTCGTCATCCAGGGGGCCTGCCTTGAAGTGCGCGCCATAGTCGCCAACATTGCCTGCAGGCTCCTGGCCAAAATGAAACTCCGAATAGTTCCCTTCTCCAACGTCCAACAGATTTGCGAAAACCGAGTTGAAGGTCCGTTGGGTCGCCTTTTTCCAGCTGCCGCTATCAGACAGGTAAGTCTGCAATGCACCGTCGGGGATAAATTTAAGGTACTCCTCCAGGATTTTAGCCACATCCGGACCGATCGTATCAGCCGTATCAGCATAGATCAGGCAGATCGACAAGCCAGGACGCACAATCATATAGTCACCGTCTGTCGTATCTATGATAAACGTCAGGTCGCTATTCTTCATCTGGTTAACCTACTTCTTGCAGCGCTTGTTGGTCAAAAGCTCTGGAGGATTCTTTACCTTCGGGTTTTGCTTTGCCCCTAGCTTTATCGTCCGAGTTCTTTGGTCTTGTTTGGTGATCTTACCTTTCTTGTTCTTTTTAGCGGGAGTCCAGCTGGTGTCCGCTGTCCCCTGCGACGGCTTCTTCCTCTTTCCGCCTTTGGTCTTTCCCGTCGGCGTTCCCGCGGGGCATCGGAACTTGTATTCCACAAACCTGTTGATCGAACCGTCCGGGTTGAGCATGGCGGCATCAGGAAAGATCTTTCCGGAGATGCCTGCGAAATAATCTGTCGCTTCCATCCCGGAAGGCCACTCCCGAGATGCGCTAGGGTCGTGCTTCCCGGTCTTCTCGTCATAACCCTTCTCTGGATCAAACTTGGGCTCTCCGCCGACCTTCTTTACAGCGTCATCACAGCATTTATGTTTGGCATCTCCAAGCTCCTTGCAATTCATCATCTTTTGGTTTGACGCCTTGAGCTGCGCCTGCTTGGCGTCCACTTGGCGGTTGCATTCACAAAGGATGTCTTTCAGCTTTTCAATGCCACGCGCAGCGACAGCAGGGTCGAGGTCTCCCGCCAAATTAACGGTGTTCTTGTCATTGTGGAACTTCTTGTCAGTGTGGCGGCAGGCATTCTTGCCATCCATCTTCACGTCGAACGAATAGGTGATCCAGTCCGTTGCCTTCTTGAAGACGTTCGACTTGACGCCGCCGACCGTGCCGGGTTCGTCGCCGGTGCTCATGCCGTATTGCGAGCCCTTGATGGCGATCATCTTGCCGCCCTTGGCAAAGACGGTCGTCGTTCCGTCCTTCAGCGTTCCCTGGTTTGCGAAGTTGGGATAAGGCAATGGCACGGGGCCGCCAGGGGTCGGCGTCTTGCAGACGTCGGGTATCGTCGCGATCGACACGCCTATCGTTCCCTTGTAGGTCAAGCCGAGGCTGTTGACGACGATGTGTGTGGGCATCAGGCGGCTCTCCTCGGTCCGCCCAGCAGCACGGCAGCGCGGGAGCCATTTTCGGAACCTGCCCAGATCAGCGACAGCGGCGCGTTCTGGTAGTTGCGCGCTTCGGCCTCGGTGATCAAGCTCACGAACAGAGGGCCAGACGCCGCGCCGACATCACCCCAACAGTCGGCTGGCGTCTCGAAGTCCGCCGCATCCTTGAAGCGGCCCGGATTGCGGATCACGGCGAAGCCGTATTCGTTGCCGCGATAGCGTTCGCCATTCATGTCGCAAATGATTCGACCAACCGGATCGATCGGCGCATCCTCGAACAGAAAGCGGAAGGCCGCGCCCAGCCCTTCGCCGAGCACAACCGTCTCGGTCTTGATCCTGTTCTCTTCGCTCGCCGTGGAAGCGCTAACGACCTCAAGGAGAAGTTGCAGCCCATACGTCCGTGCCGTGGTCAACTTCGCCAGTAGACAGAAACCTGCCGCCTCCCCAGGACAGAAGCCGTAGATATTGCCTTCGGAATGGAGCTGTTCATTCTCGTCTAGCCACTCCAGGGTTTCCGGCTCAAGATAGGTATCGACCCCGCCTGCCAGGCAGAATTCGGCTTTGCCATCACGCAGTGTTTTGCAGGCATGGTAAATGGCGAGCAGTCCTCCGGCGTGACCGCCTGCGGTCGACCCACCACCTTCGAGGACGACGTGCTGGGCCAGTCGGCTGCGCAATTTGGCGTTAACCTGCGCGGCGAAACTCTCCGGCTGTCCCGGTCGGGCCTCACCAGTTGAGAGGATGAGCGAAACCCCGGTTGCCTGCCGCGCAGCTTGCAAGGGCCGCAACGCGTCCAGTGCCGGCGAGACTGCGATTTCCACCGCACGATCCGGGCCTGTAAGGGTCACGTCGACGCCGATGTCACGAGTGACCTTCATCCGCTCGCCGAACCGATCGATCATGTAGGGATGATCCTGAATGGCGGAGATTCCAGCGCGGACTGCCGCAGCACTTGAGGCCGCGTCGAAACCCAGCGGCGTACGCGCCCCCACACCGACGACGACAATCGTATCTGCCTTGGCCATCATTCGTCTTCGTCCGCCAGCCAGACGCCGGTCGCCGCGATTGTTGGTGAAATGCCGGTACGCGCGCGGACGCTAAGGGTCGTCATCTTCAGGCGCTCCTCGTCGTAAGGCACTGCCAGGGTCGACATCCACGTGATCGAGAACTGCCTGAGATCGGGCTTGATGCGCAGCGTGTGAATGACGGCTTCGCCGTTTTTGCGATCCGGGCGGTTGTAGAACTCGGTGGTCATGTCGAAGGTGATGCGCGGTAGCAGAAACTGCAGGAAGCCATCCGCAGTGAAATTGCCGAGCCGCACATCTTCGTACCCGATGAGCGTAGTCTTGGTTTGCTGGTCCTCCGGCGCGCACTGGTAATACATGCGGCTGAAATCGCGGGGCAAAAGCGGATCGCGCGTTTTCTCCCAGTCATCACCATAAGTACCGGCATATTTCATACGCGGCTGCCAGTGTCGTGCCACTGGCCCAAAACCTGCCGGTTTACCACTTCTGTGGTCGCGATAGGGAGCATCTGGATACTCAAAGTTGGGCCCGGTCTTGCTGATCAGCCGCTGTGGATCGACAGCAAAGCCGGTGCCGACCGGATTGCGCTGGTCCCAGTTCGGCGTCGATGCTTCCATATCCGTGCCGCCGTAGGTCCGGCGCCAGCTGATAGGCATTTTCGTGAATGGTTCCGCCCGGCTCATCCGCACCGACACCGCGCCCGGCATGAACACACGGTCGCCCACAACATTGACGGTCTTGTCCACGTCGCCGATTTTTATGCGCGCCGCGCTCTCGATGTTGGGACCGCCGCCGGGCGCATAGACGTGTCCCTCGACCAAAATGTCGGTGTGCTTTTTCTCCAGGTTGAGGTCCGTCTCGTCGAGAAGCTCATTCGGGTCCGATCCGTATACGGGCGCCAGGTTCACCGGCGTTTGGTCCTTCAAGAGCCGCTGCTTGCCGTCGGGATCGATCTCGAAGGACGCCTTGATCGCGATCAGCCAGACCTCATGTCCGCGCTCATCACGCGTCCAGCTTTCCTGGGCGGCAAATGGCGTCTCGTTGGACAGTATCCACATTTGGAACCACGCATCCTTACGCGATGGTGAAACGGCGAGCCTTCAACTGTCTTGGAAATAACTTGCCGACGCGGCCTCCGCGTCCGTACCAGCTATTAGATGTCGTCAAATTCGCCTGCATCAGCTGGTCTCCCAGCTGGCGGCAAGGATTTGCTCCAGCATCGCTTGCGGAGATTGCGGATCGATATCGAAAACGTCGGAGTGCGCCGTCCACATCACCATATCGCTGATGACCTCTTCGCCCGGCTCGACCGGCGGCACCGGCAGTACGGCCAAAGCGATATCCAGTTCGTCAGGCGTCAACTCGCCGTGCTGGGCGCCGATGGCAGCCTCTTCGATCTTGGAAAACCACGCATCGGCGCGAGCCAACTGAATGGACGCGTCAGGAAGCTGCGCGACGACAGTCAGCGGAAACTGCCTGCCTACCCGGTCGGCGCTCTGCAAGATGATGCCTGCCGATGCGCCGAAGGAAGCCGGGCCGGCCAGGAAGCGCAGCGCGGTGCTGCGCGGCCAAGATTCCGAGCCGATCAGCGGCACGACATGCTGCGCCAGCCAGCGGTCCCAGACGCGAACAAAATCCCCCGGCAATCGCCGCGTGACGAAATCGCCGGTGGCGGGCATTTTGCCGTAGAAGCCGGGCAGGATCATATCTGCGGCGGACATGAGAATTTCTTGAACATTTGCAGGTTGTAAGGGTTTTCGACGCTGGCGGCCTTGAGTTGGAAATCGGCGTACATGCCTTTGGTGCCCAGACGCAGGCTGTAGACGTCCGACAGCGAGGTGCCGGTGAAGCGACCGCTGCGCAACATTCTCAGCCACGCCCAGCTGCCGGTCTCGTTGAGCAAGATCTCGGGCGAGCCATCGATCGGCTGGAAGGCAAGCGAGATGACGCCCGTGCCGTCCTTGCCGGGCCACGTCATCGGCTGCGGCCTCGTTGCGTTGTTATAATAGACGAGGTTCTGGCCATCCAGATTGAGCGTCACGCGCGCGACGTTGGGCGACAAATCCTTCGGCTCGAGTGTGAAGCTCATCAGCGGGCCTGTACCACCGGGAAAGAGATCATCGCGGATCCGCCTTGCCTGTTCGAACGCGGCCAGTGCCGACGGGTCGAGGCCGAAATCGGCGCGCCATTCCCATGGCTGCGCTGACGTGTCGACATAGCTGATCAGATGGTCGTTGATGAAGGTGTCGATCAGCCCTGCCGGTCCGAACAGACGGGCGAAGTCGCGGACATTGACGTCGACGGCGCTGTCAGGGCTGAAAGGATAGCGGTTGTTGAGTGCTGCCTGGCAGAACGGCAGGATATCGGCTCGCCAGATGGCATTGAGCTCCGAGGTGACCGCCTTCTGCGTCAGGCCGCTGGTATCGCCGGCAATACCGCCCAACCAATCATCGATTGGGTCGGGCAGGATCTGCGCCTGCCTGGCAACCGCTCCAGTCAGTTCGGCGAGGCCGCCCTGCTTCTTGATGGCGTCCTGAGGATCGGGATTGGCCGTCACCGTCTGCAGCACGTTGGACAGTGCGGTGAGCGCGACAATGGCGGCGTCGAGCGCCGGCGGCTGGCCGTCGACCTCGGCGATGGCACCCTTGAGCGGCTTGAAATGCTCGGCCACCAGACTGCCGGTAAGATCCACCTCGTCGGCGGAGCCGGCGCGCGGCAAAAGCTTTGCTCCGGTTTTTACGATCTTGCCAAGCTTGCCCAGCTTGCCAAGCAGTTTCGAGCCACCTGCCGCCGCTGCCTTGTCGTTTCCCGGCGCTTCATCGGATCGCGTAAGCTCGGTCTCCTGGACCACCGCGGTGACCAGGCGCTTCAGCGCGGAGTCGGCACTTGAAAGATCCTTGAGGTTCTCACTGGCGACGTTGAGATCGGTCAATGGCGCAAGCCTCATGTCGCGCAGGAAGCTGTCCCATTGCGCGATGTAGTCGTCGTAATAAAGCTTCAGAATATCTTCTGACAGCGCTGACACCGAGGTTTCGGAATTTTCCGAGCAACCGCCGGCGAACACCGCCCGGTCAAGTGCTGCCTGGGCGGCGACATCCTCGACCCGGTCGAGAATGGCGTCATGGAAGCCGGCATAGGTAAACGCTCCCGAAATGCCGACCCGAAGCGTCTTGTCGGAACGCCGCGCAAAGACCTTGGCGCCGTTGGGGCCGGCGAAGTTGGCAGGAATCCATTCCTTGAGCGCAGCCACCGCCGGGTCGGCCAGCAGCTGCTTGTAGGCACGCGCCGGCAAGGAAATCGTGCAGACGGTTTTCAGGGCCTCTGCAACCAGTGCCTGGTCCGGGGCGATATAACTGGCGTCAACCGCCATGCGACGGATCGCGGCAAGCTGGTGCTCTTCGGCGTCAGCTGTCGGAAAGGGGGCAGCCGCGGCGAATTCGGGCAGACTGTTCACCCACCAGCCCTGGGCGAAGTCCGGATCCATCTGAGAAAGGCCGGTCATCATGCGATAGGTCTTCAGCGCGCCAAGCATGAAGTCCGGATCGCGGATCTGCCGCCACATCGTCGCTTCGAGCAGCGCCACCATGTGCGGCTCGAGAACGTTACGCAAAGCATGGTCGTAAGTGTCGGTCTGTGCCCGCACCAGTTCCGCCGAGGCTGATGGCCCCAGCAAATCCTGTGCTGCGCCAGGCGGCGGGGTGCGGGCATTTGCGACCTCATCCATCGCACCGAGGGCGACATCGATGGCAGGCTGTTCTACCGATGCCGGGTTTGCCGCGGCCGAGGTCAGTGGCGTTTGCAGCGCCTCGAACTGGCTTGCCTGGGCCGTGATCGCGTTGCGGTTGTCGTAGTAGGACCAGGTGAATAGGCCGCTGACCAGCAGGGCGGCTGCGGCACATGCGGCGGCCGCGCCACGCCAGATCCAGGCGCGGCGGCGTTGCGCCAGCGGATCGAAGGTGCCGAGGCCCGCTTCCTTGAAGATGACTTCGGTAAGCAGATTCTTTAGGAAGAAGCTGCGTTTTTCGACACGCGGCGCGGCCAACGCCCGGCGCGGCGGAAGACCGAAGGAGGCAGACAGCGCCGCGGTCAGCCGGTCGATGGGCGCCCCTTCCTGGGTCGCCGACGTCAGATAAAGGCCACGCAGCCAGGCGGCCTCCTCATACCGGCTTTCGCCAAACATCGCCTCGATCAGTACCTGGATCGGCTCGGACAGGCTGGCGAGTTGGGCGGGAAACCTGAAGATTTCGGCGCGGGCAGCAAGCTTGTCTTCGTCCTCCAGCCGGGGCACCAGCCGTCGCTCGAGCTCGGTTGCTAACGTCGCGATTTCCCGCTCGATGGTCTTTGCATCGACATGCGCATCGAGTGCGAACGTGGTCCCCCAGACCTGCTCGCGCGCAGCCGTCGACAAACCGCCGAAGAATGCCTCGAACCCCTTGATCAGGTCGGCTTTGGTCAGCATCAGATAGACCGGAAGGCGGATTTCGAGGCGATCGTTGAGCTCGGCCAGCCGACGGCGGATCTTGCGGCCATGCGCCTTGATGGCGTCGTCGCCCTCCGAAAGCACATCGATCGAAAGCGCGACGATCACACCGTTGAGCGCGCGACGGCCCCGGTGCTTCTTCAAAAGGTCGAGGAAGCCCAGCCACTCCTCCGCGTCGACATCGGGTTGGCTCTCCTGTTGGACATAGCGGCCCGCAGTGTCGATCAGAACGGCGCTCTCCGAAAAGAACCAGTCGCAATTGCGCGTCCCGCCGACCCCTTGCAGGTCGTCGGTCAGGTCGATCGGAAAATTCAACCCCGACTGGCGCAAGGCTGTGGTCTTGCCGGTGGCCGGCGGCCCGACGATAACGTACCAGGGCATCTCGCGCAGGAACTTGCGACCGCCCAGTTTGCGGCGCTTCAACTCGGCCATGACCTCGGCGAACTTGGCACCGACGGCTGCGACATTCTCTTCGCCGGGGCTGAGTGGCTTCTCTACCGCTGGCGCGGCGATTTCGGCGACGAACATCCGGTTGGCACGGATCGCGCGACGCTGGGCAGCGATCAGCCAAACCAGCCAGAAGATGACCAGCAGCGCGATGATGACGATGCGCACATTGTCCGAGGCGAAAGGGTCGTAGGCTCCGACCCTGACGATCGGCCCGAATACCCAGATCACCAAGGAAAGCAGCGTGATGCCAATCAGTGTCCACAGCCAGCGCGATGTCAGGACCGCCCAGAGGAAGCGCAGGATGAACATCTCACAGCCTCTTTTCGACCAGCACCTCAACGCGCCGGTTTAGGGCCCGGCCCTCGCGCGTGCCGTCGTCGGCCACTGGATCCGTGGCTGCCCGGCCCTCGGAATGGACGCGTTCCTGCGGCACTCCGTTTTGTACCAGCATGTCGGCAATGGTCTGGGCGCGAGCCTCTGACAGTCGCTGGTTGGTCGACAGCGGATTGGTTCTTTGCAGAGGAACGCTGTCCGTATGTCCGACCACAGTGATGTTGCCGATCAGGTCACGATTGGCGAGGATCACCTTGGCGATCGAGCCGATCAGCGGCTCGAATCCTTCCGTCAGTGTTGGCCGCGACGACTGGAACAGTTCGGGGTTGGAGGCCTGGATGACCAGCTTGGCCAGTGAAACGCTCTCCGTGCCGCTGAGAGCCGATCTGAGATTGCCCGGCGCCCCGGCCTCAAATTCGGGCAGCAGCGCAAAATCCACACTCTCCGGCGGCGGAACATCGACCGTTGGCGACACGCGGCTGATGTCGCCACGGGTCGGCGGCGGCAAGGCGCGGACCAGCGCTGAAAGCTCCACCGCCTGGCTGCTTAGTCCCATCGAGAGCCCGACATAGGTCGCGGTGGCGATGACCGCCGCGGCCAAGGCCATCACCCAGATCGGAACGATGAAGCGCTGCGGCTCGTCGGATGCGATGACGCCTTTCCAGTTCGGCGACAGCGGTCCATTCTCGGCGTCGGCATCGCGCAGGAAACGTGCCGCGGCCACACGAACGGCATTGAGCGAGCGATCGCCCGACCGGCCGGGCACGCGATACTTGCCGCGAAAACCGAGTGCCAGGCAGTCATACTGAAGTTCCAGCAATTCGCGATCGCGGTTCGGATGGCGTTCCAGTTCGTCGAGCCGTGTGAAGAACTGCGTGCCGGCGTCGACGTCGCCGCGCAACATGACCACAAGCGGCTGACGCGGCCATGCGCTGGCCCCGCCCCAGGGCGTGTTCAGGGCCAGATCGTCGAGCAAGGCCGCCACCACCCATGCTGCCTGATCGGCCCGCTCCATCGATGACCCCGCCGCCATTGCCGTGTCGCGTGCCCGAACCAGTTCTTCGAGCAGCCGTGTGCGTAACACTTCCGGAATCTCTGGTGGCAGCGCGCTTTCAAGCTCAGGCGCAAACTCGAGCAGGGGCGCAAAGGCGTTGACAAGGCCGTTCGGGTGGGTGCGCGAGCGTTTAACCGGCCCGCCCGGCAAGGATGCCGCCATCGGTCGCGGCATCGGCGTGCCGGTCAGCCTGATGCGAGTGCGTTCGCGATCCTCCGACAGTCCGAAAGGATCATCCCGGCTCATGGTTTCACCTGTTCACCGAATAGCAGTCCACCTGCGGTTCGCTCGGCAGTACACCCGAAACGCCAATAACGAAGCCTGGGGCACCGAGCAGCGATGCCCAGTGCTCGCTTTTCTGGTCGAGCTCAAGGCACAGCCGATCGCCGTCGTAAGGAATCTCGCGCGGTTGCGAATGAAGCGGTTTCAGCGGGATGCCGGGCAGGCGGGACTTCCACAGGCCCTCGAACTCATCGGCCGAGCCCACGGTCGCCTGGTTGACGAATATCTTGCGTAGCGCGTCCTCCGACAGTTCCGAACCGACCCGGATGACGATCCGGCTGGCCACCAGCAGCTTCGGATTGTCGATGCGGATTTTCCAAACATTGGTCGAATGGCGCATGACGGGCAGCGCACGCGATTTCGGCTCGATGTAACGCAGGCTCAGGATCAGTGAGCGCAATGCATCCGCCAGCGCCGAAAACGGTGGGCCGGGCGCCATGTGATCGTAAGCCGGCAGCTCGCCCAGTCGCCGCGCGCTCGAGCCGTAGGTCGCCATCGAGCCGGCAAGCCCGGCCAGTTCGAGGTAAAGTTCGGCCGGATGGAAAACATCCTGCGCCAGCATATGGGCCAGTCGCGGACGCGCCGCGTTGGCGAGGTTGAGCATCAACAGGTCTTCGACGCTGCGCCCTGGCCCGCCCATGACCATCTTGCCATGCGCCTCGGCGATCTGGTCGAGGCCTGTGACGACTTCCAGAAGCAGTTGCCGGTACCAGGCCACTGCACCGGTAACCAATGCCGGTGGCAGGAACGTCTCGTCCAGCGAAACGCCGCCATCGGCACGAACCGCCTTGATGTCGGCTATTGGCAGGGCGGTATAGCCGCCGACCGATTTGCCGGGTGCAAGCAACAGCGATTGCGGCCGGGCGATTTCGATTTCTTCGGGGTCTGAACCGCCCTGGACGGCATCGCGCACCGAAACGATCCGTCCATGATAGCGCGCACCGCTGGGCGGCGCATGCGCCGGATCGAAGCCAACGCCGCCGGCCGGCTCGAGCGGCAAGGCGACCAGCACCGGGCCGGCGCCTGTATCCAGGGTGACCGGCAGCGGACGCGGCTGGTCCATCAGATCCGGAATGGAGAAGGGGGTTCCGTCCGGGAAAATGCCTCGTGCAGACAGTATCGAGATCTGGCCGGCATCGAGCAATGCCTTATCCAGGGTCAATTGCTGAAAGCCGAACGTATGCAGCTGGCCGGCCCGCAACGCGCCGCGCACCGTCCCTTCGAAGAAACGATCCTGCTGCTGGAAATGCTGGGTCCGCAGGAAAAGGCCCTCGGACCACAGCACCCTGTTTGCATCGCTCATCCGGCTACTCTCTCAGTCGAGCTCCCCTTGCCTTGGCCGTCAGGCGGAAATGCCGCCGCTGCCGAGTGTGACATTGATCGTAAAGTTTGATCCGGGCGAAACCGATTTGGTCGTCCGCCAGTTTCGCCCGCCAGGCTCACGGATGAGCGCAACGAAGCCCAGGGCCGCCGCATCCGGTTCAACCGTAATGGTCTTGGTCGCGGTTTTTCCAGGCCCGACGGCAATCTGGTCGGATCCGATGAGATCACCCGCCAGTGCCGAGCCGGCATCCCCCTGCAAGGCAAAGTAGTCGGCGGAGTTGAACTTACCGGTGCTGCGCAGCCGCATGACCAGCACCGTCACTGGCCGGTCGCCGCCGCCTGGTCCAGGGTTCATGCCGCCCGCCCCTGTCAGTTTCACGGTGATGACCGACGGTTTTGGCGGCCCGGCGCTTTGACAGGCCGTAAGCAGCCCGGTCGCACCCAAGGCAACGATAAATTCCCGTCGATCCATCATGTGTTACTCCTCCTCATATGCATCCCGAAAATCGGCGCCGATTTCGCCGAGAAAGCTCTTTTCCGCGCTCTCGGCGATTTCACGATGGCGTTTCTGGTACAGCTCCCACAGCTTGGCGCCGCGCCCGCCCGACAACAGCGTGCCGATCGCGGAACTCGATTTCAGCTCTTCTTCGATGGCTGCCGGCTCAAAACGGTCGACCATCCGCCGCAAGGCGGCCTGCACGCCGCGCCAGGCGCGCACGTGATGCTGTGCCAGATCGCGAACCGCATCCGCGATAGCCGCTTCGCCGGCCAGAAATCCGGGGCTGCGTTCGGCGATAAGCGTCACGATAGCGTCGTCGACGGTCGGCAGAAACTTGAGTGGATTGACCTCGGAGGCTCCGACCATTGTCTGGGCAACGCGAGCATTTCCCTTTTCTTCGGCACGCTTGCGCAGCAGCTGCATCAGTCCTTCCATCATAAGCCGGTATTCGCGGCCGAACTTTTCCATCTCAGCGACGGCGTCGCGCCCGGGAAAATCGGCTTCCGCGACGCCCATGCCGCGCAGGAATGCGGTGCGAAGCGCCATGTCGGCGTGCTGCCTCGCAGGCGGCTGGCGGGCGGGGCTGGCGGCTGCGCCTGCCCGCATTGGGGGATGGGCATTTGCCGCTCCCACGGGCACTTCCAAGGGATTGCCCGATTGCAGTGGGTGGGCGTCGCGCTCGCGCTGACCGGTCGAGCCCGCATCTCTTCCCGGGCTGGGCGCCGCGGCTGGACCAAAACCGAAGTCGTCATTGAATTCCGGCAGCTTTGCCGTCGCGGGCTCCGTTGCGCCTTCAGGGGACGACATAGGGTCGAGGCCGAATGGGTCCGCGTGGCTGGGGGTGCTGTCTGGTTCCAGGTAGGCGTCGGCGCTTTTTGACAGGGGCGTTGAAACCGGATCGAGGCTGAACGGGTCGTCGAAAGCAGGCGAGCTTCGCTGTCTGGAATTGGCGCGTTCAAACGCACCCGGGATCGGCTGCTCGAACGGGTTAGGCAGCTCGGCTGGACGTGGCCGCTGCGGCTCTTCTTCCATGGCGGCTGAAAAGAAATCGTCCCGGCCGATGCTGACCGGTGCCCGAGACGCCGGCCGCGAGCGCTCCGGAACTGACGCTGCGGCTGCTGCAGATGTGGCTTGAGGGCTCGACGTCTGCAGATCGACATACACGATGTAGTCGCCCAGTCTCAGCCGCATTCCATTGCGAAGGCGCGTCGACTTGCCGGCACCGAGCGGCCTGTCGGAGTCGTCTATGAACAATCCGCTGCTCGAGGTATCGGTGACGAAATATCCGTCGCGCCCACCAGTGATCCTGCAATGGGCGCGTGAAACGAACATGTCGGGATCGTCGATCTGCCAGCCGGCGTCCGCGCTGCGGCCGATCACCAGTTCCCCCTCGTCAAGCCGGGCCTGCCGTACCGCCTGGGTGCGTGGCCCTTGCTCCAGCGTCAGCAGCAGACTCATGCCGCGACCTCCGCCCCTTCCTGCCGCCAGCCGACTAATGTCCGCAGCCGCATGTCGTCAGCATCGCCCCTTTCAGCGGGCCGCGCAAGCCACGCGGTCCGGGCGAGTTGCACGGCTCCAATACGCGGCGGCGGAACGGCATCGCGCGCCAGCACGATGCGCAGATCGACGTCGAGCGATTCGCCAACCATGTCGCCAACGGCTTGCTTCAACAATTTGAGGCGTTGACCGCCCGGCAGGAACGCCTTGAAGTCCTCATAGCCCAGTGGGCCGACGCGGAGCTCGAGCCTGCTTTGACGGTTGAAGACGCGCGGACCGATCGTCGCTCCCCGACCAAGCCCCGCGTAGGCTTTGCCAAGGCGGGTCTGAAGCGCGGCTGGTATGGTTATCCAGGCAGCGATGAACTCCCTGATCTGGACCGGCACCTTGAACGCCTCTGCCAGAAATAGCGTCAGCCGCTCAGGGCCGTCGACCTGATTGGCAAGCGAAGCGGCCTGGCGCAGCTTCACGGCATCCAGATCGGCGTTCTGGGTGCCGGGAAGCCCTATTCCCGCCATGGCTTCAAGCATGGCGCGAACGCGCCCACCGACCGCGCGCTCGACCTGAACCGCCGGATGCGCATCCGCCCACGCCCTATAATACAGCGCAATCATGCGGTTCTGAAGAATGTTGACGAAGTCGATGAACGTCGTGTCGCTGGTCTGCTGCGCATCGGCGCCGGTGAACCAGCGTTGCGACAGGCGATCGAGCACCCAGCGCGTCAAATGCAGGGGCATCGGACCTTCAGGTCCCATCAGACCAATGTTTGCGACCGTAACCCGAGCGGGCGCTTGGTCAGTCGCTTCGCGGAATTCTGCCAAGTCCTTGGCGGAAAAGCTGAGACGGACATGCTGCCCGAGCCGCGAGGGTTCGCGCTCCGGCGGGCCGGAATAGCCGAACAGCCCGCCTCTCCGTTCGAGCCGGCGCAACAGCTCGAAGAAGTCGAACGCATCCGACAGCTCTTCGGACCGACCAGGCTTATTTAGATCAGGTAGCGATTGCCGGGCGTCATCGGCCATGGCACATCCTCCTGCTTCTGCAGCAGCCATGTGCGGGTTCGCACAAAGCCGTTTATTCCGGCATGACGGGCAAACAGCCGTGCCAGCAGGGCCGAAAGCAGCAAGGTGCTCTGCCCCGCCAGGACCGATTGATCGACATGCAATGTCACCTCCGTGCCTCGTCCGAAGCACATCGGCCCATCGATCTGCAGTCGTTCGATGACCGACCGGGAATCGATGCGCACGATCGAGTGCACATTGCGGGCGAGGCTCGGGTCTCCCCTGTCGGCGTATAGCTCAAGCAGCGCATGCAGCGGATCGACGCCGCGACCTTCCTTTGCAAGGCTTAAGAAGTTGAGCGCGAGTTGCGATACAAGCCGCCAGGCGAGATTGTCGGCTCGCGATTCACCCGCCGCGCCCGACGGCAACGCTGCGGGGATGGCTGGGCGAGGCGGGCGCAATGCGCCGAGAAGCCGGATTGTTTCGACCGGATCGCCGGCTTCCAGCGTCAAGGTAGGGTTGTCGTCAAGGATCGGCAGATCGCGGTTGGTGCAGAGCGCCACGATGTCGACGCGCTTCAGCGGCCGGTTCGGCGGACTTTCCGCGGGGCGTGAAATCGCCAGGAAAACGTCGTCGCCCGTGTATGAAGTGCGGGTGAGGCCGTCGCGCCGTTCCTCCTCCGTCGGGCGGCGTGGGCGCCGTTCGGTGGAATAAACCCAACCGCTGCCGCGGTTCTGTCCCAGGCTGAAGAGCTCCGGGATTGCGGCGTCGCTCCCCTCACTGTCGGCGTCCTCGACGCGGATAACCCGATAGATTTCGAAGTCCCGCGCTCGCGTGCGGTCGGCATGCAGCACCTGCCGCGTCTTGCGCGGATCGAGCTCGACGACGTTGCACTCACGCTCGAACAGATTGATGATCGGCGTTGCGAAAAGTTCAAAATCGGCCGCCGTCAGATCGGCAAGTTCAGGCACCGGACGCCTGAAGATGAAGATGATCTCGAGCTCGGCTGTGCATCTGCGCACAATGGGCTGCAACCCCGAAATCCGAGCATAGTGAAAGCGCTCCGGCATCATGAAGTATTCGCGCAGAAGACGGTATCCTTCGAACGTCGGACGTGTACGAGGCATCAGCGCCTCGTCATCGCTGATGCCGACCATTTCAGGTACCGGCAACGCCGATATCGGGTTGGCCTTGCCTTCCGGTCGTGTACCAACGGCCGAGCAGGCGCCGAAAATCGCGTCGAAAAGCAGTGGTGCCTTGGTGCGCGCGGCAAAATAGAGATCAAGCCGGTCGAGCGACAGTTCGTCGAGCTTGCCTTTTCCGGTACGAGCCAGCGTGATGCGAAGCGCCGCCTCGCCATCCACACCGCCGATCCGCGTGATGCCGGCTGCCGCCAAGGCGCTGCGATCCTGAAAATAGCCGACCGACGTGATCGCAATCGGCCACAGCGTCATGTCCTGGGCGGTGGTGAACGTGGAACGCGTCGACAGGCCAGGCTGGAGGCTGGAAACCAGACGCGTATTGCGCTTGACGACATGACCCCCAATCATTGTCTGGACCTGCTGGCCGGGTTTGAGCACCACCATGGCCGTTGCCGGCGCCGGCGTGACAAGATCGGGATAGAGAACATCAAGGACGGCGCGCGAGAAACGCGAGCGTTCCGCATCGACCTTGAGCCGGGTCCGCGCGGCCAAGAAAGCAACGCCGTCAAGCAGCCGCTCGACGTAGGGGTCCGGACAGGGGACCGTATCGAGTGAAAGGTTGCGCGCCACCGCCGGATGCATGTCGGCAAATTCTGCCGCGAGCGCACGGATATGGGTCAGTTCCTCCTCGTAATATTCTACGAAGACCCGGTCCATCTCAGGCTTCCCTAAATTCGGTCCGAGCCAAGCCGTTATCGAGATTGATCGTGGTGCGCAGGCGCATGCGTTCGGGCGTCGGCGTCATGATCAACACCGCATCTATCTCGATCTTCAGGCCCACGGTTTTGTCGCCAAGGGTTACCGTAACTTTTGTTGCACTGTCCTTGAGACGCGGCTCGAAGGTGGCAAGCACCGAGCGGATCTCGCGCGCAAGGGCCTCGCGATCAAAGTCGCGGGAAGAACGGCCCGAGAAGGAAGGCACGCCGTAATTGACGACGCTGCGACGCACCTCCGGAAAATCGGCGAGCGACGGCGGGTTGTCCGCGGCCTGTTCGCTTTCAAGATCGGAAAGAAGCGGAACGGCCTCGAAGCGCTCTGTGTTGAACAAAGCCTCGACATCGCGCCGCACGGCTTCCTTGAGCACACGAGCCGACACCACCACGCCGCGGCTTTCGATTTCAGCGCGGTGCTGGCTCTGAAAGGCCAGGCGATGCAGACGCCGCTTCTGGTCGGCCGTCAACTCCGCGTCCGCGTCGATGAGCCGCGCACTGGCCGCAACCAGATTGTCCAGCCGCTCCGCGCCAAGCTCGTCCTGCAAGGCCTGGCGCAGCCCGTCTATCTCGGAAGTCATACCCGGCAGATCGTTTACGAGGCGGTCCCATAGAGAGGGCTGGACTGCTTCGCGCTTTGCTCGCGAACTGCCGCTAGCCAGCGACTTGTCCGCGCCGGGCCGCCGGGCCTCACTTGCCGACATAGACATCCATTTCGATTTCGTCGTTGTCGTCGTAGACGAACTTTATCTTCTTGTAGGCAAAGCTGACCTCTTCCTCGATCAGGTCCTCCTCATCCTCGGCCTGCGACATGTCGTATTCCATGATCGAGGCGTCGGTGAGTGTGACGACCAGGTAATCCTTGGTCTCGCCATCAATGGTCCGCCGTGCCGAAAACACGACTTCGTCCAGGGCCTTGTTTTCGAACAGCGCCTTTTTCAGGTAGGGCGAAGCCTTGTCATAGTGCTTGGTGAACTTGATCATACCCAAGGACACACGACCGCGACGCGAGAGCGAATTTGGATCATAGGGTGCGATCATCTTGTAATCGACGCCATGGATTTCGATTTCATCCTCATGGCCATCTCGAGTGCTTGGACCCTTGATATCCGGAACCTTCAGAAAGCCATCAATCTTCGTATTTGTGGGCATTGTCTTTCTCCACCGCTTTCAAAAACCAAGATGTTGTTGCTGCAAATCAAGTCTTTACCGACGGAAGTTCCGAAACCAGTCGGAGCGAGGCATTGATACCCTCCAGCTGATAATGCGGGCGCAGATAGAAGCGGGCATTGTAGTAGCCGGGGCGCCCTTCCACGCTGTCCACCTGAACCTCGGCGGCGGCGAGCGGGCGCTTGGCGCGCGCCTTGTCGTCGGCAAAGGCCGGGTTGGCCAGCACATACCGGTTGATCCATTCGGTCAGCCAGATCTGCATGTCGGAGCGCTCCTTGAACGAACCGACCTTGTCGCGCGCGATCGCCTTGAGGTAGTGGGCAAAGCGCGAGACCGGGAAAAGGTAGGGCAGGTTGGCGCTCAGCCGCTCGTTGGCCTGCGCATCGGGGTCGACCAGCCGTCCCGCCCTTGTCTCGTCGTCCTGCAGCGAATGGGCGCCAATGAAGGCGGCGAGATCGGTGTTCTTTCGATGCAGGATGGGCATCAGGCCGAGCTTGGCCAGCTCCGCCTCGCGCCGGTCGTCGATGGCGACCTCCGTTGGACATTTCATCGCTATGGAGCCATCATCGGTCGGGAAGCTGTGCACCGGCAGGTTGAGGACCGTGCCGCCATTTTCGACGCCGCGGATCTGCGTGCCCCAGCCATAGAGCTTGTGGCTGCGGTTGATATTCACGCCCATCGGGAAGGCTGCATTCATCCAGACATATTTGTTGTGATCGCCCTGCACTTCCTCCTCGAAGGTGAAGCTCTTCACCGGAACGGTATCTGTCCCATACGGCAGCCTTGCCAGAACGCGAGGCATGGTCAGGCCGATGTAGCGCGCGTCTTCGCTCTCGCGCAGTGACTGCCACGAGGCATAGGCCGGGTTTGAGACGATCTGCTGCAGGTCTTGCGGGTTCGGCAATTCCTGCCAGCTGTCCATACGGAACAGGCGCGGCGAGGCAGCTGCGATGAACGGCGTGTGTGCAGAGGCGCAGATCCCGGAGATGTTGCGCAAAAGACCGACATCGCGCGGGTGGTTGGAGAATTCGTAGGCGCCAATCACACAGCCGATAGGCTCGCCGCCAAGCATCGAATACTCGTCCGTATAGAGTTTCTTGAAGATCGGGCTCTGATCCCACATCTGGCCCTCATAATCTTCGAGCGTGTCGGCCAGCTGCTGCTTGGAAATGTTCATCACCCGGATCTTCAGCTTCTGATCCGTCTCGGTATTGTTGACGAGATACCACAGGCCGCGCCATGTGCCCTCGATTTCGCGCACTTCCGGCGCGTGCAGGATCTCATTGACCTGTTCCGACAGCATCTTGTCGATCCCGGCGATCAGCGACTTGATCGACTTGATCGCATTGGACGAGATGGTGGTGGTATCGGACCGCGATTGCGCCGCAAGCGCGAGATTGCGCACGAGCTGCTGCAGCTTCTCGCTGTCGTCTTTCTTGACCTTGAAATCCTTCTCGAGGAGGTCGCTGAATTCGCCAAGGTCGATGGCTTCGGCCGCGGCGGTGACGGCGGCAGTCTTTTGCTGTTCGGCCATGGTCATTCCCCTGCCTTATCGTCGTCGGCCAGTGCCTGGCTGGCGATCCTGCCAAGAAGCGGCTCGTTATTGAGAAGTTGCGCAATGCGCTTTTCGGCGTCGACGCGACCGTCCATGAAGCCGAGAAGTTCCTCGAGCTGGCGACGCATTTTGAGGATTTCGGCCAATTGCGGAACTTGCTCGGCGATCTTGTCTGGTGCGAAATCGCCCATCTTGGTGAAGGTAAGATCAAGCGCCAGTTCCTCGTCCCGCTCGGCGCCCTCAGCCTGGGGCAGCGTATTCTTCACGCGGGCTTTCACGCGCGGTCCGAGCGCTTCCATGAAACGTGGGAACCGGTTCGCGTCGGTTTCGACAAAGGAGCGGTCCAGCACCGACTTCATCGCTTCCTTGGTCTGCGAAGCGCCCGAAAGGTCGGCCATCACGGCCATGACGAACGGCAGTTCGATTGTCGTCGGACTGCCGTAGGTTTCCACATCATAGGCGATCTGCACCCGCGGCGCTCGATTGCGTTCGATGACCTTCGCTTTGCTTTCGGCTGGCATGGCTTGCTACCTTTCATCCTTCTGGACCGTCTTCTTGGCATCGGGAACGCCGGCAAGAAGCCGGAATTCCTTCAATCCCGACGGGGCGAGATCTTCCATCAGTTCAACAAAATCCATATGCACCATCCGGCGTACACGGCGGGCGAGGTGCGGAATCGGACTGGACGGTTCGGTGCGGTCATAAAAGGCGACCACGAGGTCCAGGCATTTCACCACGTCGTCGCGCGAAGTAATCCGGTCGGGAAGTGCGGTGCTCGAGTCAGCGTAGCTAGCCACACTTGCCATAGTATCGGCTCCATGACCGTTTCGGGCAGGCATTACCGGTTCTGCAGGCGAAGCGGACGGGTTTACTGGGCCATTTGCCATCGCGCCGGCAGCCGAGTTGCGCTCGAGGATTGTTAGCAAACGCTGCAGGAACCGTTTCAATTCCGGGATAGTGGTGCCGCCGCTGCCCTCAAGGTGAGCGTTGAGGGCTGTCTCGACGGCTTCCAGTGCCGCGACCGCTGCCCGCGCATTGGTAATGAGCGAATGCATTTCCTCATTGGCTTGGTCCGCCTGTGCCGCGCACCCGGCACGGACCCGGTTCAACAGTTGTCCGTGCGCACTGACAAGCGCTGCTTTTTCGGCCGCATTCAACCCTGACGCTGCTTCTTGCAGCATGACACGATCGTCGAGCGCAGCTTGTTCCAGGTCGCGTCCGCTGATCGGCCCGATCGAGCGTGGCGCAAAGAAAGTCATTTGCCGCAGGTTGGCCAGCAGCCCGTCCTGACCATTTTGAACGTCGAGCAGCGCGTTGATGCGGCGCAAGGCCGCTTCGCGAGGCGGCGTGTTGGGCCGCAGCGACGGGTGCATGGTTTCCCAATGCTGGTCGAATGTCCGCCCAATAAGCGTCAGACCCTGCGCCAACCCGGCCAGTCCCTGCTCGTTGGCCAGTGCGCGTGTGACAATGACAATCAGGCGCAGGTCGCGGCCACGCGCGCGCAATTCCTCGGCCTTGGTGAGTACTGCTGGCCAGTCGACGGGAATGGTGCTTTGCGAGACTGGCTTGTTGTTGCCATCATGGACAACCTTGACCTGAGGCTCTGTCAGGCGCTCCAGTTCATGAAACATCGGATCGTTGCGCAAATCTTCGCCGGACGGATTTTCACCGTCGAGCGGAGCAAGCCAGAGTGCGATATCTATCACACCGATCCCCCAGTGACTGGCCCTGAGGCCATGCCTGCCCTTACGTTATCACACGGCTGCACCTCACCACAATTCAGCGATCGCTGAAAAATTAACGAAAGCTAACTTAGCCGACTCTTGAGTGCTGAAATCGCTGGCGTAACTGCCGAACTCAGCATCTGAAAGCCATCGCATCGGGCCTGCCGGTCGCGTGGTTGTTTGTAGTCGGTGAGGCGAGACCTTTCACAAATGGCAGGACCCGGCGAAATCGGGCACCAAAGCCTTCGTTCATCACCGACTTTGTCAAGCGGCTGCTTATGTGGCAGGTTATCAACTTGCAGAATGCAGGAGCACGTTCGATGGAACAGCGCCGGTCATCGCAGAGCTTCAAGCGCAAGGAACTGGTCGGCAAGCTCAATCCTGTAGGCTTGCGGGCCTTCAAGGCTGCGGCAGACAGCGCCAAGCTGCGCGGCAACCCCTACGTCGAACTCGTCCACTTCATCGAACAACTTGTGCTCTCCGACCGCTCGGATGTGCAGATGATGATCGCCGATGCGGGAGTGGATGCGAGCCGGCTCGCGGCCGATATGACGCGCGCGGTGGACAAGCTGCCTTATGGCGCAACTTCGATCGAAGAGTTTTCCGACCATATCTTCCACGCCATCCAGGAGGCCTGGAATCTGGCAACACTGGAATTCGGACTGGAGGAGGTCCGCAGCGCACATGTTCTGCTTGCTTGCCTGAAGACACCGGTGCTGGAAGGCCTGCTGTCGAAGATCAGCGGCGAGTTCGACAAGATCGACGCCGACGCCGTCGTGGCGCGCTTCGCCGATGTCACGGAGGGCTCACTCGAAGCCGGCGCTGCGCCAACGGTCACCGCGACAGAGGCGCCGCGGCGGGCTCCGGGCGGGGATTCGGCACTGGCCAAATACGCCACCGACCTGACCCAGCGCGCCCGCGATGGAAAGATCGACCCGGTCGTCGGCCGCGATCCGGAGATCAGGCAGATTGTCGACATATTGATGCGACGCCGGCAGAACAATCCGATCCTGACCGGCGAGGCGGGCGTCGGCAAGACTGCAGTCGTGGAGGGTTTTGCTCTGCGCATCGCCAAAGGCGATGTGCCGCCCCCACTGCAGGGAGTGAGCGTGCGCATGCTCGACGTCGGATTGATGCAGGCAGGCGCTAGCGTAAAGGGTGAATTCGAAAAACGGCTGAAGGCCGTAATCGACGAAGTCCAATCCTCTGAAGCGCCGGTCATCCTCTTCATCGATGAGGCCCACACCCTGATCGGCGCCGGTGGTGCTGCCGGAACCGGCGACGCTGCCAATCTGCTCAAGCCGGCGCTGGCACGCGGCGAGCTTCGCACGATAGCGGCCACGACCTGGGCGGAATACAAGCAGCACATCGAGAAAGACCCGGCACTGACCCGCCGCTTCCAGGTGGTAAAGATCGACGAGCCTTCGGAACCGGTAGCCATCCTCATGTTGCGCGGCGTGGCCGGCGTCCTCGAACAGCACCACAAGGTTCAGATATTGGATGAGGCGATCGACGCGGCGGTCGGCCTGTCACATCGCTACATCCCGGCGCGGCAGCTGCCGGACAAGGCGGTCAGCCTTCTCGACACAGCCTGCGCGCGTGTCGCGGTATCGCAGCACGCCACGCCGGCCGAGGTCGAGGACATCATGCGCCGCCGCCAGGCGCTGGAGGTCGAGCGCGGCATTATCGGCCGCGAGGCTGCAATCGGCATCGAAGTGGCCGAGCGACAGGCACGAGTCGAGGCCGGGCTTGCCGAGACCGAACGCACGCTCGCAGCCGCGCAGCAGCGCTGGGAGCGCGAAAAGGCGCTGGTGGCCGAGATACTCGAATTGCGTGCCAGGCTCCGCGGCGACGGCGTCCCGCTCGATGCCGTGGAAGGGCAGGAGGCCGCCACGGAGACAGAGAGCGGGGAGGTGCCGGAGACCGAACTGTCCAATGCCGGGACGAAGGTTCCGGCGGCAGGTGGTCCTCCGCCTCCCGATCCGGCTGCCGATCTCGCTCGGCTGCGCGAACTGATGAGCGAACTGGCCGAGGCGCAAGGCGAAACACCGCTGATCCTGCCATCGGCCGACCGCAACGCCGTGGCGGCCGTGGTTCAGGACTGGACGGGCATCCCGACGGGGCGGATGCTGTCGAGTCAGACGGAGAAGGCGCTGCGGCTCGCGGTCACTCTGTCCGAGCGCGTTGTCGGACAGGATCACGCCATGGAGATGATCGCCAAGCGCGTGCAGACCAGCCGCGCCGGTCTCGGCGCTCCGGAAAAGCCAGTGGGTGTATTCCTGCTTTGCGGCCCCTCGGGCGTCGGCAAGACCGAAACCGCTTTGGCACTGGCCGAAACGCTTTACGGCGGAGAGCAGAACCTGATCTCGATCAACATGTCCGAATTCCAGGAGGCGCATACGGTCTCTACCTTGAAGGGCGCGCCGCCCGGATATGTCGGCTATGGCAAAGGCGGAATTCTCACCGAGGCGGTACGGCGCAAGCCCTATTCGGTGATCCTGCTCGACGAAGTCGAGAAGGCGCATCCGGACGTGCACGAAATCTTCTTCCAGGTCTTCGATAAAGGGATGATGGACGACAGTGAAGGTCGACGGATCGATTTCAAGAACACGCTGATCCTTCTCACGTCGAATGTCGGCTCCGAAGTCATCATGGACCGGACAAGGAATGGCGCGGTACGGGCAGGGCTCGACGAACTGGACACTGCGTTACGCAGCCCGTTGCTGAAGGTCTTCCCAGCGGCCTTTCTCGGCCGGGTGGTGACCATCCCTTACTTTCCGCTTTCCGATTCGATGATCGAAGCGATCACCCGTCATCAATTTGCTAGGATTGCTCGCCGGCTGCGTGCAACCAACGACGCGGAATTGGTAATCGGCGACGGTGTCATGGATCTGGTCAAGACCCGCTGCACGGAAATTGAATCGGGCGGCAGGATGATTGACGCAATTCTGACCAACACGCTCCTCCCGGAGTTGAGCCGCGGCGTGCTGAACCGGTCGCTCGCTGGTGAAAAGATGACAAAGGTCACGGTTGGCGCCTCAGGCCAAGGGTTTACCTATTCCTTCGAATAGGAGCGCGAATATTATGGCGGCTCCTTCCTCAGCTGTGGCGTTAATCGCTCGTGCGGCAGCAGGCCAACACCAGCCATCTTTGCTGGCAAGCGAAGTGGGTCTAAATGAAGTCGGTCTAAATAATGCCGCGAAGGGATCCGATATGGCCGATCCACAGCTCTCAGTCCGTAGGGGCAAGGCGCGTGATCTTGCGCGCCGGCTGGCTCGCCGTGAAAACCGCACGATTACGGATGTGGTCGAGCGCGCGCTCGAATTCTACGACCTCCGCGAGGCCGGTCGTGAGCCTGCTTCGGCCTTCTATCGGCGTCTTTCAGCGCAATCTGGTACAGACATTCATCTTGAAGCAGTGATTCATGAGACCGGATCAGCCCGCTGAACGGCTGGAGCAAGGTTGCCCGACCGGCGCAGGCGTTTCGCAAACCGCATCTCTGACTGAAGAAGCTGCTCTGGCTTGCCGAGACATTATACGTGCAGAGTTTGAAGCCTCTGGAACGCCGGTAAGCAGGGCAGGGGCTGTTCTTCCCTTTTGCATGGCTGGGCCTCAGTCCGGCAATATTCCTCGTCATCTCGGCCGGATCGTGGCTCCTAGGCGAGAAATTCCCAATGCACCTGGTGGCGCGCTCATCAACGCCGGCGCCAGCGCGAAAGCCGATTTTCATCGTCAATCCTTTGAGCTGACCCGCCTCGGTGATCACGCCAAGCGCTCCTTGCAGCTTCACCGCAGGGCGCCGCGGCCGACGCTGCCCTTTTTTCAAGAAACCAATTAGGCTCGCTGGGCTTGCGAGACAGCGAAAGGTTGCCTGATCTGAAACAGATACCCGACGTGAAACAATTGAGACTGCTCGGCGTCCTCGCAGCGGCGGTGATCGGTCTATATGTCTGCTATCTGCTGGCGTGGCCTTTTTTGCCGGCACTGACCTGGGCGCTCGTCCTGGCAATCATCCTGGCTCCGGCTCATCGATGGGTTGAGAGACGGGTCGGAAATCGAAACCTGGCCGCATTGATATCTGTAAGCGTTGCTGCGATTGCCGTCGGCCTGCCGCTGGTACTCGTCGCCCAACAGCTCGTTCGCGAAGCGGTAAACGGAGCCAATTATTTGGAGGAGGTCGTCCGTGGTTGGGACGCAGACGGCTTCATGTCTGACTATCCCACCCTTTCGACCATTGCCCAATGGATTGAGAACCAATTCGATCCGGCCGGTTCGGTCGCCGCATTCGTACAATGGCTGACGGGACAAAGCACATCGCTGTTGCGTGGGTCCATCTATCAGGTCGCGATGTTCGGCCTGACATTTTATCTGCTGTTCTATTTTCTGCGGGATCGCCAACACGGCCTGCAAGCCGTCGCGGGGCTTTCGCCCCTGCGCGCTCCCGAGACAGCGCACATCTTGTCCCGCTTTGCAGAGACCGTTCATGCGACACTGCTCGGCACCGTGTTCGTCGCCGCCGTCCAGGGAACATTAGGTGGCCTGATGTTCTGGTGGCTCGGTCTGCCCACGCCGGTATTTTGGGGCCTTGTCATGGGACTTCTTGCCATCGTGCCTGTGCTCGGGGCATTCGTGATCTGGGTGCCCGCGGCGGTCTATCTCGCTCTGGAGGGGGCTTGGGCCAGCGCGGCGATATTGACCGTCTGGGGCGGCGTCATTGTCGGTGGCATCGACAATCTGCTCTATCCGATGCTTGTCGGGAACAGGTTGCGCCTCCACACCGTGGTGGCCTTTATCGGCTCGGTCGGCGGCATTGTCTTGTTCGGAGCATCCGGCCTTGTTCTCGGCCCCGCGGTGATCGCCATCACCGTAAGCCTCATTGATGTGCTGAAGAATCGATTGACAGACCCGCCCAAGGCGACGCCGGCGCGCCCTGCTGAGCTACCGCATCAGTCCGGGACGGATTGAAGACGAAGACAAGATCAAGCGCGCGGAAAGGGCGCTGGCCTTCGAGTGGTAGCACGAAACCTGAACAACCTCTGGGCAGACATTTTAATCACGGCAAGCAAATCAGCCAGGCTGCTGGATCGCGGCGAGCTTCCAGTCCCCGCCGTTCTGGCGCATGAAGGTCCACAGTTCGGTCGTCTCCGTCGGCTGATCGGCCTGGCCCTCAACGATCTTGCCGCTTATGCGATCGCGGGTCACGTCGCGAGATTCATATCGCAAAGCAGCCGTCGCGAAGTTGCGGTCACCCTCCCGCCAACTTTCCGCAATATCGGCCTCCAGCAGGCCCACATCCGATACCTCGTTCCTGAGGCCCTTTTTGGCGTTATCGGCAAGTTCCTCGAACAGATAGGAGACCATTTCTGGCGTTGCCAACCGGCGCAAGGCGGCATGGTCCTCGCGCCCGAATGCTTCCTGAACTTCCGTCAGCCGTTGCTGGAACGTGTCGAGGTCGGTTTTGGTGAGTGTGATCTCATCGGAAGCGGTGGCTTGGCTCGTTCCGCCAAATCCTGACCCGATGCCTGGAATAGGGAAAGCTGTGGCGTTGCTCGGCTCGGGTCGGGCTGCTGCGTTTCGCCCAAAACTCCCTGTGCCCCCCGAGGCACGAGCCGTAGTGGGCGCTGGATTGTACGCCGATTGCGAGCGGAAAAAGCGGATGGCCAGCATGATCACGCCGCCGATCAGCAGTACTTGAAGCAGAAGACCCAACATGCCGGCCAAGCCGCCGAAACCATGGCCCAAAAGAACGCCGATCAAACCACCGAGAAGCAGCCCCCGCATCATCGGCCCGCTGAGGCCGTTGAAGACGCCTGGGCGCTGGAATGCCTGCGGCTGGCGGGCCGTATTGTTGGTTGCGGTATTGGGCGTCATCGAACGCTCGACCGGTGCGGCCGGCTGTGGTGCCGTTCTGGTCGGCGGGATCGACTGGAAAGTGCGCGTGCCGCGGCTGCCAAAGCTGCCGCCTCGGCGCGCATCGGCATGATCCACAGCGACCATGAAAAACGCCAGCAACAACCCTACGAGCAAAACTGCAAACCGTCCCGAACGCGAAATCAACATAGGCAAATCCTTACGACACTCTTCCGCTCATATGGGGTGCGCCGATCGAAATATCACTGACCGGCACCTTGCACTTCAACGGGCGACATGCTGCCTATGCTCAGGCGCGTTTTTCGCCGGGCGAGGCTTGCGCCTTGGCGCGCGATACTCTCGACACGCAGGACCTAGTCGAAGTCGGCCGCGACCACCGGCCCCAGATTGACCGTCAGCGTCCCGTCTTCAAGGCGATCCGTGGCGATGGTCTTCCGGCAGATGACGCGATGCGTATCGGCGCTAATAGGTAGTGAGTGTATCCGTTCTGCGCAGGCACTGCAGATGTCGCGCGGCCCAGCTTGGCACCATTCAGGTGCGAGACAATTCCTCGCCCCGACCCGTCTGCGCTACGGCTTTTCCGCAAGGATCGCCTCAGCGGTTTTCTCGTCGGTGATCAGCACATCGACCACTCCCAGACGCAACACGGCGCGCAGGACCGGAACCTTGTCGAGGCCGCCGGAGGGCAGGATCACAGTGTCGACGTCGCGCAGATGTTCGGGGGCGAGGCCGATGACACGGCTGTTTAGCGGGTGATCGACGAGTTGTCCGTCGGCGCCGATCCAGTGGCCGCAAATATCGCCGACCGCCCCGGCTTCGCGGAGCGATCTGAGATCATCGTCTCCTACCAGTCCGATCCGAAAGATGGTGGCGTCCTTGTGCACCGCGCCCACCGAAACGAAAGCGGCGTCAACGTCGCGGGCATGGGTGAAGGCGTCTTCCAGAATGGACTGGCGCATAAGCAGATCGCGCGTGGCCTCCGTATCCGTGAACACCGGTGCCGCGATGTAGAAGCATTCCGCATCGAAAAGCGCCGCGAGCCGCGACGCGATTTCATAGATGTTGATCGCCGATCCACGCGTGAGCCCGCCGAGCAGGGAAACGACCGACATCCCTCTGACGGGGCGTACGGTCACTGACCGCAGACTAAGCTGGAGCGTCCGTCCCCATCCCACGCCCACCGATATGCCGTCACGGATTCTATGCGACAGGGCTTCACCGGCAGCGGCTGCGATGACCTGTGGCACCAGGGCAGGATCAGGCGGTGTCGGAACCACGATTGGGTCGGAAACGCCATAGGCGTCCCGCAGCCGGTTCTCCAGCTCGATGCAGTTCGCCACCTTGGAATTGATGCGAATCTGAACGATCCCCCGCTGACGGGCATGCGCCAGCATCCGGTTGACGCGAAGGCGTGTCAGGCCAAGAGACTTGGCGATTTGCGCCTGGGTGAGGTCACCGACATAAGCAAGCCAGGCGGCGCGCACGAGCAGCCCTTCCTCGCGATCGGACGTGACGGAACTCGTTACGGCATGGCGGCCGTCGCGTTTCTTTCGTGCTGGTTTCTCCATCAGATCATCCTGTCCACTCCGCGGCAGCGGGTCCAGAGCGGGCTCGGCGGAGCCATGTGCTCATGGATATGAGGCATCAATCGAGTTTCCCGGCTCCGCTAGCCTCGATGATAGCGGTCGAAGGACAAAACCAGCGGAGCATCATGGCAAATTGCGTCGATGATGGCAGTCGTCAGCGGCAGGCGATCGTGGGGAAGTACACCCCGGGCCATCATATTCTTCAAAGTCGGACCAAGGTCCAGCGCCAGTTGCGCGCCCTCGACCGTGTCCGAACTCATATGTTCGCGCTTCGCCACGGAATAAGGCAGGCCGCGGCCGAGCAGGCGCCCCATGCGACCGTTACGGCCCGCCTGGCAGGTCACATAAAGATCGCCGGAGCCGGCCAGCCCCAGCACTGTTTCGACCTTTCCACCCAGAGCTTCGACCAGAATCGCCATCTCTGCGAGGGACTGCGAGAAAAGTGACGAGGCCAGGTTGTGCATGAGTGCGCCGTTGGGCGCCTTGCCGTCGCGCTCGAGCAGCCCGACGGGAGCACCAACGGCGAGTGTGTAGAAATTCTTGAAAGCGGCGCAGATCTCGACGCCGACGAGATCGGATGACGATCGCGTATGATAGAAGGGCGCGCGCAGAATGCGGGACGCCGCGGCGACCTGGTCGGGATCGTGCCCGGCCACGATCACAGAGGTGTCGCGCTGTGCCGCCAGTTCGCCGGCAATGCACGGTCCGCCGACGGCCATCACAGGGACCGAGAAGCCAGTGCGTTGCTCGATCTCGCGGGCAAGCAGATGTGGCAGGATTTCCACGCCTTCGTCGCTTGCTGCAAGTCCTTTCGTAATCATCAGTATCGGCACGGGCGACTTGATGCTTTCTGCAATGCGGTCGATCGCCCAAGGAATGCCGGCCGACGAGACGCCGAGTACAAGCAGATCGGGTCCATCGTTCATCGCCGCCCCGAATTCGGTCCAGGAACAGGCGGTTACCACATCAGGCAGAGTGATGTTGAGGCGTGGGTGATGACTTGTGCTGGCCACCGAGCCGACGATCTCCTCATCGAGATGGGTCCCGACAAGAGTGATGCGGTTACCAGCGTGAGCGGCCGGAAGCGTCATGGCAGAGCCCATGACGCCGGCGCCGAGGGTGATGATCCGCGCCATTCAACTTCTTCCCTTGTCCAGCCGCTCGCCGCTACCTTGGTCGAACAGGTGGATTCGCTCAGGCGCCGGCTCCAGATGGATCACAGCTCCAGGAGAGAGCTCCATGCGGTCATGCAGCACCGAGCAGATCGCGGTGTTGCCCATGCCGGCAAAGATGTGAATTTCGGGGCCAGTCGGCTCGACAACCGTAATCCTCGCCGGAATGCCGCGCCCGTCGGCCACTGGTCGAAGATGTTCGGGGCGAATGCCGTAGATCACCTTTTGGCCGGGCCGGACCGCAGCCCCTGGCGGGAGCGGGAGGGATAGCTCGTCGGTCCGCACCACCCAGGCGTCGCGCTCGGAAGCCACCTCGCCATGGAACATGTTCATTGCGGGCGAGCCGATGAAAGAGGCGACGAAGAGGTTTGCCGGGCGATCGTAGACATCGAGCGGGCGCCCGATCTGCTCGATATGGCCGTCGCGCATGATGACGATGACATCGGCCATGGTCATGGCCTCGATCTGGTCATGCGTGACATAGACGGTGGTGGTCTTCAGCCGCTGGTGGAGTTCCTTGATTTCGGTGCGCATCTGCACCCGCAGCTTGGCATCGAGATTGGACAGCGGTTCGTCGAACAGGAACACAGTTGGGTCCCGCACGATGGCGCGGCCCATGGCGACGCGCTGCCGCTGACCGCCCGAAAGCTGGCGAGGGTACCGTTCCAGATAGGGGGTCAGATTGAGGATCGCCGCCGCCCATCCGACCTTCTGTTTGATTTCTTCGGTTGGGCGTTTCTTCAACTGCATGGAAAAGGCCATGTTGTCGAAGACGGTCATGTGCGCATAAAGCGCGTAATTCTGGAAGACCATCGCAATATTGCGGTCTTTGGGATGGAGCGTGTTGACGACCCTGTCGCCTATGGCGATATCACCGGATGTGATGGGCTCGAGACCGGCTATCATGCGTAACAGCGTGGACTTGCCGCAGCCGGACGGCCCCAACAGAACGACGAACTGGCCATCCTCGATCGAGAGATCGAGTCCATCGATAATCGAGAGAGCGCCATAGTCCTTCTTTATGTTGCTGATGGTGACGGACGCCATAAATTGCTACCCTTCGATTGCCCTTGCCGGTTGGATCGCATTTTCGCTATGCGAGCTATTGGCGATCGGATGCGCTCTCACCATTCGCTCTCCAGAAACTCTTCCAAGAGTCCCGCATCGGCGGCCAGATTGATGAAGGACCATCGACCGCGGATTTCCCGCGAATAGTGAATGGCGTCGTGCCAAAGCGCTCGCGGCAGGCCTAGTTCCGCGCCGGTGACCGGCCCTCCCGCAGCCTTGAGTGCTGCCTCCATGCGGGCGACCGGCATTGCCATGGGCCGAACCTCCTGGCGCAGCGCCGGCCAGATTTCCGCAAGCCTGCGGTTGAAGATTTCCGTCTGGCTGGCGTCGAGTGCCGTCTTCTTCGTCTCGGCAATGCAAAGTGGTCCAAGCTGCGCGCCATAGCGGGCCAGCATCGCCGCTTCGTCGATGGCGGTCGGCTTCACCTGCGGCGGCTCTTTCATGTCCAGCAGCCGCGCTTGCAGACGCGCCATGACCAGCGAGGCAACCCCAACCTGCTGACCATGCGTGGTGCCGGGATGACGCTCTCCCGCGAACATGTCGACCCAATGGGAAATCTGGTGCTCTCCCATGGACCCGGGATGGGAAACGCCGGCAAAGCACACGCCCATCGAGCACAGCGTCAGGACGCGCTGGAGATGCCCGACAGCGGTGACGTCATGCCTGGCAAGGCCAGGCGCATGGGCCAGCATCGGCTCCTCATCGCCCGCCTGCAGCAGGTAGGGCACCTCAGAATAGTAAGTGTCGAACAGCCGATGCGAAGCCCACCAGTCGATCTGGGCCGTGGAGCGGCAGAGGCTGTCGCCAAGCCCGGCGGCGCTGAGCCAGGCGGGCGCTGCGGCCGACACGCCAAGGTCCAGGAAGATGCCCCGCGGAGCATGCGAGGGCAGCGAGATCTTGAGCCCGGAGGCCAAGGTCACCGACGCTGTCGAGGCGCCGTAGCCATTCATCGAGGCGGCCGTACCGAAGACGGCATAGGGCCGCTCGTCGAGAAAGGTTGCATGCTTGCAGCCGTCGTTGAGGACGCCCGACCCGACGGCCACGACCCCGTCGGCGTGACGCGTCTTCTCCCTGACCATCTGGATCATTGCCTCATCGCAGTCGAGGCCGTCAGGCAGCACGATTTCATCGATGTCGGCGATGGCACGCAGCGCCTTCGCGACGCGCGTGCCCATCACATCGACGGTGTTGATATCCGACACAACAGCGATGCGGCTGCCTAGCGCCAGGGGCGCAACGAGATCCGCCTCGCGGCCCTCCGTCGTCTCCAGCAGTTCGATCGTCTGGAACGGCAGGTCCGCTGCCGCGCCGGTCTTGGGATCTGTCCAGCGTCCCGCGACAACGTCCTCGATCAAGGCGTTCCAGTTGGTCGTTTCAGCCATGATCGGCCTCCATGAAGGCCGCGAGGCGCTGGTTCCAGGCTGAAAGCGTTGGCCAAAGATCGGCATGGATCGCAAGAAGTTCGGCGTAGAGCGCGGCCCGTTTCGTGTCCGGTTCGAAGGTTTTGGCCGGCTCGCTGGCCATTGCGAGCGACGCTTCGGCGATGGTGGAAAACCAGCCCACCCCCTTTGCCGCCGCCATCGCCGCCCCAAGCGAGGAGGCTTCGACGGTCGTCGAACGCTTTATGGGACGATTGAGTGCATCCGCCAGAATTTGCATCCACAGGTCGGACTTCGCTCCTCCGCCGATCGCTATGAACTGGTCGATGGTCTGGGCGGCAGCCGCAGCCGCCCGCTGACTTGTCGCGGCCTGATGCAGCGCTATGCCTTCCAGCACGGCGCGATAGATGTCGCCGCGGCGGCTCGAGCCCGAAAGCCCGGCAATCACACCACGGGCCGCACTATCCCAGTGTGGGTCCATGACGCCCTGCCAGTAGGGCAGGAGCATTATGCCGCCTGCGCCGATCGGGCTGGTAGCGGCTTCGGCCTCGAGCGCCTCCAGGGCATCATTTGCGCCATGCAGATCGACGCCAAGCATCTCGCGCGCCATCCAGTCGACAAGAAAAGTGCCGGCGCGAAGGCACGTCTCGTAGATATAGCCATCATCGGCGACCGCCGTTTCGGTGCGGAAGGCCTGGTCGTGGACGTAGTCCGTGCCGAAGCTGCCGGAGACGACCGCCGTGCCGAGGTTGATGTAAGCGCATCGCGGCTGCAACACACCCGCGCCCGTGCCGGCGCATTGACCATCGCCGCCGCCGGCGACGATCGGCGTGCCCTCGCGCAGGCCCGTCGAAATGGCCGCTTCCGAAGTCAGTTGACCCAGAACGGTGCCGGGCCGCGCCAGATCCGGCATCATGCGCCGGGCGACGCCCGCTGCCTCCAGTATATCGTTCGACCAGTCCACAGCGCGCATATCGAGTATGCCCATCGGGTCCGCGGATGCGGTGGACGTCACCCACCGGCCGCTCAAGCGAAAGACCAGATAGCCGTGGACTTCGGCCATCCGCTCCACCCGGGCAAAAATCTCGGGCTCTTGCTCGCGGAACCAGATCATGCGGTAAAGGCAAGGAATGACGTCCAGCGGCTTGCCGGATATTGCGTGGACGCGTGCCGCGCCGAAGCTCTCGCCGAAGCGGCGTGCCTTCCGCCGGGCGCGCTCATCGAGCCAGAGCGTCGCGGGCCCGACCGCTTCGCCTTGCTCGTCGAAAAGTCCGAAGCTTTCGCGCTGGTTGGCAATCGCAAGGGCGGCAATGCGTGCCGGCGAAACCGTTGACGTCACGGCGCGCAGCGCTGCGACCGTCGAGGTCCACCACTCGGCCGGATCCTGCTCGAAATAGCCCGAACGCGGGTTGGACATTGCAAGCGGTGCACGACCTTCGGCCACGGCCAGACCATTGCGGTCCCAGGCGATCGCCTTGGTTGCCGAGGTCGAGGAATCAATGCCGATGACGAGATCAGGAACCATTGCCGCCACATTACCAAACGGCGAGGGCGGCCGAAGCCGCCTTCGCCCAAATCACCGACTAGCCGCTAAAGACCGGCGTCCTTGACTTTGCCGTCGACAATGCCGGCAATGGCATCCAGGCATGCCTTGGCATCGCCGCCATAGTCTTGGCCCGTAAGCAACTTGCCGAGCTCAACCGGAATGTCGTTGTTCGACAGATCCGCCCAGATCGGCATGTCCGGCTCAGATCCCATCTGATTGTCGATAGTGTATTTGATCGCGTCGAAATGGCGTGTCGTTCCGGGGCCGACAACGGCCTTCGCCTTGACCCGAGGATCTGTAAAAGAGGAATTGCGCATCGGCGAGGCGCCGCCGCCGAGCGTCGATACCCGCGCCATCACATCCTTCGAGCAGACCCACTGCATGAACAGCCATGCTGCTTCCTTGTTCTTGGAATATTGCGACAGCGAAATCGTCGAGCCACCTTGGTGACCAACGGCCGGGATTTCGTTGAAGCCGCAATCGGCGGCGGCGCGACGGCCAGGAACCTCCTTGGGCGCGGGCAGGGCCTCGAACAGGCCTTTGACCTTGGAATCGTTCGCGTCGAAGCCGGGGAAATCTTCGCCCCAGGTGATTGCCATAGCGGCCTGACCCTGTGTCAGTGCCTGTCCCTGCCCGTCCCAGGTCCAAGTCGTCGCGGAGGGCGGCGAGTTCTTGACCAGCTCCTGATAGAATTGCAGCCCGGCCACGCCGCGCTCGTCATTGCCGACAAACTTCTTGTCTTTGTTGAAGATCGAACCGCCATGGCCCCACAATGCGAAGGTCCAGTCGCATTCCAGCGAATAATGGCCGGACTTCGCCTGGCATGCTGTGCCGAAGATGCCGTTGCTTTTTTCTGCCTCTGTGAGCGCCTGCACGGCCTTGAGGTAGGCGTCGAGGTCTGTCGGCAGCGCAATGTTGTGTTTGTCGAAAAGATCCTTGCGGTACATCAGGATGAAGATCGGAATATCGAATGGAATTCCGCACTGTTTGCCGTTGTACATGGCGATGCCGTCGACCAGCGGCTTGGAGAAATCGTCCCAGTCGAAGTTGGGCATCGCCAGTTCTTTGTTCTGGTCATAATACTCGCGTGGATCGACGACATCCTGGGCAAATGTCGCCATCCAGGACTGGTCGAGATAGTAGACGTCGTAGGTGCCAAGTTGGCCCTGTACGTCTTGCGTCGCCTTGGCGAGAACCTGCTCCAGCGGCACGATCTCGACTTCCACCTCAATGCCGGTTGCCTTGGTGAATTCACCCGCGACAAGCTGGTTGGCAACGATCGTTGGCGGCGTCGCTTCCGAAGTGTAGCGGATTTTGGTGCCGGCATATGGTTTGCCGACGTCGGCCAGCCACTTCAGCATATCGGCGTCCTGGGCGCGGGCTTCTTCAACCCCGAGGCCCAGCATCCCCCGACTGGTGCGGCCACCACCTAGCATGGCTGATCCGAAGGCGGAAAAGCCGACACCAGCGAGCGCCATCTTCCTCATGAAGTCGCGTTTGCTTATTCGGCGCGCCGTAAAGTCATTGCAGGTATCGGCGACGAATGTCTTCTTGTCGTGTTCACTGAAGCTCATGATCGTTCCTCCATTGCGTTTTTGTCGTCGTTCTTCTCGTCTGCGCCTCACTCTTTCAGCGATCCGAGGGTGAGGCCGCGGACCAGATGTCGTTGAACCAGCAGGATAAAGATGAAGCTGGGTATGATCGCGGACGTGCCGAGCGCTGTGATGTAGCCCCACTCGGTCGCGGTCGAGGTGACAAAGGTCGAGATCTTCACCGGCACAGTGCGGATCGACGTTGTCAGGAACAGTGAGAGCAGGAACTCGGTCCACGAAAAGATGAAACACAGCACGGCCGTCGCAGCGATGCCGCCCTTGACCATGGGAAGGACGACGCGTCGAAACGTCTGCCAGCGCGTCGCGCCGTCAATCAGCGCCGCCTCATCAATCTCGCGCGGAACATCGTCGAAGAACGACTTCAAAAGCAAAACCGCCAGCGGCAGGTTAATCAAACTGTGAACGAGGATGAGCCCCGTATAAGTATCGCGCAAGCCGAGATCGCGGAACATGAAAACGATCGGAATGACGATCGCGATTGGCGGCATGAAGCGTTGCGAGAGAATCCAGAACAGGAAGGACTGCTGGCCGCTGAACTGCATTCGCGACAGGCAATAGGCGGCCAGCGTTGCCAGCAGCAGCGTCAGCGCCGTCGATCCGACGGCTATGATGGCGCTATCGAGCAACGACTGACGGGAATCATAGGAACTGGCGCCACCCTTGATGACCCCGGCCGCCTCGCCGCCCTGTTCCATGCCGATGTCGACGCGCGAAACGCCAAGCAACGTCACACGGTAATTGTCCGGCGTTGGCGTGAAACCGGTGTAGACCGGTCCGCTGCGGTCGAAGATCGCCGAATAGGGTTTGATGGACGACAGGGCCCACCACGCGATCGGGAACATAAAGATCGCCACCACCAGGACGGCGAGGACATCACGGCCGATCGTTTGGGCGCGCGACGACTCCATCAGAACCTCACCTTGAACAGCCTGACGAACAGGTTCGACACGACGATCAAGACGACGAGCACGATCAGCGACAGGGTCGCGGCATAGGGAAAGTCTCCGGTGAAGTAGATACGGCCAGCGTAGAATGAAAGCGTCTCGGTGGCCGTGCCAGGCCCGCCGGCGGTGATGATGTAGACGTAGTCGTAGATGCGAAAGAGATCGACGCCGCGGATCAGCACCGCGACCGCTATCACCTTGCGCAGCATCGGCAATGTGAGGCGCAAGAACGTCTGGATGCCGTTGGCACCGTCGATCGCGGCGGCTTCGAAAGGTTCCTTCGGCAGCGCCCTGAGCCCTGCCAGGATGATGAGCACCATGAACGGCGTCCACTGCCATATGTCTGCCAGCAGGATCGCCGCCAATGCGGTTCCGGGCTGCGTCAGGATCGGCTGTGCCGGCGAGATCAGGTCGAGGGCATAGAGGTAGAACGACAGGACACCGAAAGAACCGTCCTGCATCAGCAGGAACATCATTCCGGTCACCGCCGGCGGCACCACCAGCGGCAGTGTCATCAGCGCCCGCAGCACCCCGTAACCTTTGCGATCGGTGTCAAGCAGAAGCGCGATGAGGATGCCGAGCGCAAGCTGAACCGCAAGCGCGACGAAGGTGTAGATCAGCGTGGTTTCCAGCGAATGCCACATACGCGCATCCGAGAAGGCGCGCGTCCATTGGTGGAGCCCGGCGAAGTCAAGCTGACGGGAAACGACATTGCGTTTGTGAAACGACAGCCAGACTGAATAGGCGAGGGGATAGATGCCGAAAACGAGAAGCATCACCGTGATCGGCGCGAGCCAGGGAAAAGGATGCTCGGCCGTCATGAACCGGGGTAGGGCCCACCTGGAAGTCGGCCGCGTGAGGATAGCGCTGCTCACGTGCAAATCTCCGCTCGGTCACAGAGACGCATCGGCCTTCTCCCTATCGGCCAGATTGTGCCAACTTGAACTTTTGTAAGTTTGTTGTGCCTTTTGTTAAGAACGTGTCGGACGGCCGCCGATTTGTCAAGTGTCGGGTCCGTCAGCGCTCAAGGGATTTGCTCGTGGTAGATCCCGTCATCGCCGGGTATGAAGTTGTTTTTGGAGGGATCGCCGCCGGTAAATGCGGTGGACCAGCATCAAAAGCACTCAGGGCCGCCGCCAACTTTGGCAGCCCAACGAAAGCTACGGAAAGCATCGAGGAGATCGGGAGGACAGCCCGGGGGCTTTTGGAACTCCCCTTAATCCGGCAACAGGATCTGAAGCTTTACGTCCGCGGGCCGGGCTTCGACTGCGCGGTCGAAAGCGGTGATGGAATCTTCGAAGGGGAAGGTCGCCGAAATGAGTGGCTTTAGGTCGACCCGGCCCGACCCCATCAGCGCGATTGCCCGCTCATATTGGTGGGCATATCGGAACACAGTCTCGATGCGGACTTCCTTGGTCGAGGCGGTGGCAATGTCGAGCGCTACAGGCGCCACCGGCAGGCCGACCACCACCACCGCGCCGCCGGGCCGCGGCAGATCGAGCAGGCTCTCCCATGCCTTGGACGAGCCCGAGCATTCGAAAACGACATCGGCGCCCCAGCCATCGGTCAGGAGCTTTACCTCCGCCGCCAGGTTCTTGTCGCGGATGTTGACCGGGATCACGCCTTGATAGCCGCTGGCGATGTCGAGCTTGGGTTGGGCGAAATCTGCAACAATGGCGCGGGCGCACCCGCCGGCGAGTGCCGCGATCGCCACCATCGTCCCGATCGGCCCGGCGCCAATCACCACCGCCGTGTCACCAGGCGCGATCTTTGCTTTGGCAGCCGCCTGCATGCCGACAGCGAAGGGCTCCACCATGGCGCCTTCGGCGAAGCTGACATCGTCGGGCAGTTTGAATGTGTAGTTGGCGGGGTGGACGACATAGGGCGTCAACACACCGTGGATCGGCGGCGTTGCCCAGAATCTGACAGCTGGGTCAATGTTGTAGAGACCGAGCCGGCTCGCCCGCGAATTGGGATCGGGAATACCCGGCTCCATGCAGACGCGGTCGCCGACCTTCAGATGCTCGACGCCTTCCCCTGTTTCGACGACGGTGCCGGCGGCTTCGTGGCCCAAGACCATCGGCGCTTCGACCACGAACGGGCCGATGCGGCCATGCGTGTAGTAGTGCACGTCCGAGCCGCAGATGCCCACCGTATGGATCTTGATGCGAACTTCGCCCGCGCCGACGGTCTGTGGCAGATCGATCCCACGCAGCTTGAGTTCGTGCTGGCGTTCAAGGACAAGGGCGCGAACGTTCGTCATCGACGTAGTCTCCTCTAAAGCCGACTTTTCGAGGCCTCCGCGACCTTGCTTGCATTCGGCACGTTCATCATAGCCGCTCATTCACGGCTTCAAAATCCAGTTCGGAAACGGGTGTTGCAAGATTCCGACTATCCGTACCAACTTCCCGGCCAAGGGACTTTGAAGGCCGACCATGCCGCTGCCGAATTGCGTTTGGATCATTCAGGGTGCTCTGAGGTATCAAGTGATAGATTCGGCATCAGGATAGGAACCAGTGTTTAGAGGGCGACGTGCACACTCGCTGCAGACAAAGTTCTCCCTTCTTTCGGTTCTGTTTTGTCGAAGAGGCAACAGGGCATGCTGTGACGCGATGTTCGAGAAATTGTCGCCCGGCTTCGGCTGCCCGGGCGACAGAGCACCTGACAGGGCGCCGTAGCACGACGAAAGAGGGTCTTTTTACTGGGTGTGCGAGATGCTTCTGAGTGCTTCGGCAAAGCACAGGGTGGCCGAACCCGTCGCGGTCCGACGGCGAAGGCTCCGCGTTAGGCGATGTAGGTGCTGCGTCGATCATGGCTCCACCAGTTGCTGGATTGCGTGCATCGGTAGGACGAGCCGGAGGTAGTCCGGCAGCCGCACGAAGCCGTTTCCCTCATAGAAGGCAGCGGCGCGCTCGCTGATGGCATCCACCACCAGCATCGAGGAACCGACTGTGGCCGCGCTCGCATAGGCGCGCCGCACGGCGTCGGCGAGAAGCATCGCACCCAGGCGTTCGCCCTGACGGGCTTCCGAGACCGCCAGCCGTCCGATCAGCGTGGCGCTGACCAGCGGATAGCGCGGGATGTGCTTGCGCGCGGCGGCCGGCACGTCGCCCTGTGCAAGGCTGGTTGCGCAAAGCGTATAATAGCCCAGCACGACATCCGGTTTATCAGGCTCCACTAGAATGAAGACCCCATTCGCCTTGCGCCGCACATCTTGGCTTGCCTGCGTCCGGAGATAACGGTCGAGTCTGTCGACGCCGCAGGCAAAGCCGTCCCGGTCGTGATGCGACGCGAGCGCCTCGATCTTCAAATCTGGCCGAGACGCCGCCATGCTCAGGACGCGACCCGGCGCTTGTGCTCGGCCAAGGCGCGGACCAGCCGCTCACTCGGCTCTGGCGGATTGACCAGCGCGTCGAAGAATGCCGCGCGGTCGCGATCGGACAGCACCAACGTCTCATGCTCGGCGATCGTGCGGCGCGCGGTGTCAGTGAGCGCAGTGACGCAGAAGTCGCTGACTTTGCGTCGTGACAGATGCGCTGCCCGCTCGATAAGATCCTTAGTCTCTTCATCCAACCGGAATCCGAGGCGTTCGACGCGGTTGGGCGTCTCTCGTTCGATCTGGGGCTGTTTGCGCGCCATTGGGATCACTCCTGTCGTGGTCTATGTTTCGCAGACAATGTACGTCACATAGACGAACAAATCAAACCGATTTCTGCCCTTCATCCACGCGCTGGTGGTCGAACATCAGCTTCGCCCGCTGTTCGGCTTCTACTGGGTGCTGACGGTCCAGGCAGGCAGGCTCTTCGACAGCCCGCTTCTTCTATCCCTGTTGTGGTTTACGCTCGGCCAGCAAGAGTGTTCAATGCGTAACGTGTGTATCGTCGTTCGCCAGTTCTAATCAGTGCACCCTTGGCAACGAGGTCCTGCAAATCTCTTGTCGCTGACGCGCGAGATGCCTGAGTGATGGCGATGTAATTCTCGGCGCTGAGACCGCCCTTGAAACCATCTATACCTTCGCGGAACATCCGGGTGATGGCCTTTTCCTGTCGCTCGTTGAAGTGACCGTGGTAGCGTTCGTAAAACTTGGCCTTGGCGACGGAGAATTCGACACGGGCAAGCGTTACGCGCTGCGCCTCAAGGATCGTTTTAGCGAAGTAGAGCAGCCAATCCGTAATCGCGTTGCTCTTGTTGCTGGCCTCGAGATTGTCGTAGTAGGCCTTGCGGTGGCGTTCAATCGTGTACGCCAAAGCGATGAGACTGGGCTCACCCAGCCTTTGCGCCAACGCCTTTTCGCAGAGGGCACGCCCTATGCGCCCGTTGCCATCCTCGAACGGGTGAATGCTCTCGAAATAAAGGTGCGCGATTCCGGCACGCGTCAACGCCGGAATCGGTGTCTTGCCTTTGGGCGCGGTTACGTTGAACCAAGCCGCGAAGGCGTCCATTTCGGTCTTCACCCGGGCCGACGGGGGCGCTTCGAAATGCACTTTGGGCTTATCCAGCCTATTGGAAACGATTTGCATAGCATCGGCATGCTGGCGGTAGCTGCCGATGGTCCCGATACCCCGCTCACCCGACATCGCCATCTTGTGCCAAGCGTAGAGGGTGCGGTGCGAGAGTGTATCGGCGAAATGCAAGTAAACATCGGCCATCATTTCAGCGATGCCGCGCTCGGCCGGCGGAATGTGCCTGATCTCGCTTCCCAGGCCAAGTTGCTGGCGTAAGGATGATTGCAGACTCTCGCGGTTGAGGTATTCCCCTTCAATCGCGGATGTCTTCAAGGCCTCTTCGCTGATAAGGTCGATGCGGATCTGGTCGCGATCGTTGGCACCCACATGACGAAAGACGCCCAGGAACTCGCCCGATCGCAACAGGAACTCGCTTTCCAGCGGTTCCAATACCTTCTTATCGTAGGTAAAATGCGGCCAGTCAGCCTGCTCCCAATTCCATACCATGAGTTATAGAGCACCTTTCTATAACTCATGATGCCACGACAGGTGAGCTATAGCAATCCTCGCTATGCCTCAGGGTCTTCTCGGATACGTCAACAATTGGCGAACGTGTTCGGGGTTCGAGTTGTAGACCGCTATATCGCAAGACCCACTGTTGAGGAGGCGTTCTTGCGGTCGCGCCAATCTGTTTGATTGCAGTTCGAGCTGATCGATCAACCCCCGGGCGGCACCGCAGATTTTCCTGATTGCGCCGGAGTTGATCCAACCCAGGTCGGCTCTGAAAGGGCCGCTGGACACGTTGAAGGACATAGCTTGAGGCGCCCCGAGAACCGGTCTTTGCACAGCTCCCCTCACGCAGGTATCAAGGGCCGACACGTGTAGCGTCATTATGGAAATCAGCGGCGGTTCGTACCTCACAGGCGTGCGCGGCTTTGCCTGTTCAAGATGTGGGCACGGCTCGGATCTGAACCGGTAGGCTGGAGCACGGAGCCGGCCCCGACGGGCCCTCGGGCTGGGCTCCGGGAACTGTCCTGTCCCTTGGCACTGGAACCCTGATTTCGGGCCAGTCCAACTGGCGGTTGCTAGACGTATAGCAACTCATGCGCCTAAGTTTGCCTACGGCCCGCGCGCACCTGGCAAGCCCGCCCACCCTAGTCCCCCGTTTGGTGCAACAGCGCCCGTCCCGCCCCGCCGCACCTAACCGTGCGGCGGGCTTTTTTTCACGCGGTGGAACACCGGCGCGCAGGGAAGTTCGGGGCATGCCGCATACCCTTCGCCTCACAGTATTGCTGCCGGATCGCTTGCCCTGATCGGCCCACGTCGTCGATCGACAAAGGTTCATTATGGAGCGACAACGCTCGCTAGGGCTTCCCGATGATGGGAGTCATGCTCGGTCCTTTCTCGGCAGGGAGCGGGCAACAAGCCGAAGGCGTTCATAAAGAGTCCAGAACTGCTCGTGCTGAGTTCGGCGATCGTCATAGTTATATGTTTAAGATTCCAAAGGTCAGACAGAGACGGCTGCCGCGCATCCGGTGATTTTCGGGACCTAATGAAGTATCGGCGTTACCTACGCGGGCGGCAACTGGATGGGACTGCGCGGGAGAGCGGGCCAGCTTGGTTCGTCGGCCGTTGGTAGGACGTGCTCAAGCGGCCTTAATCTTCATCTCTGCGCCGAGCACCATCTTTGTCACGGCGGCGAAGTCGAGCTTCCCGGAGCCGAGGACGGGCACTTTCGCAACGACGCGCACTCCGGCGGGCACCATCAGGTCCATGGCGCCGTTGGCCTTAGCGAAGGCCAGGAATTCGGCACGCGTGGCGTTGACGGCCTCGGTGATGAGGATCAGCTTTTCGCCCTTGCGCGCATCTGGCACGGCGGCGACCGCCGAGAGCGAGCCTTTCCACAATTCGCCCGCCAGCGCCTCGACGGCGGCCATCGAGATCATCTCGCCACCGATCTTGGCAAAGCGCTTGGCGCGGCCTCGAATGGTGATGAAGCCGACATCGTCGACGGCGACGACGTCGCCGGTGTCATGCCAGCCGTCTTCGAGCGGTTCGAGCACGCCCGGCTTTTCGGCGCGCAGATAGCCTGCCATGACGTTGGGCCCACGCACGAACAGCCGTCCGCCATCCTCGACGCCAGGCACCGGATCCAGGCGATACTCCATACCCGGCATGATTTTGCCGACGCTGCCGGACCGGTTGTACATCGGCGTGTTGATGGAGATCACCGGCGCGGTTTCGGTCACGCCGTAGCCTTCGAGGATGCGCAGGCCGAACTTTTCCATATAGATCGCGCGCGTCGAAGGCTTGACCGGTTCCGCGCCGGCAAAGCAGTAGCGCACTGACCGGAAGTCGTAGGGGTGTGCGGTGCGGGCATAGCCGGCAAGGAACGTATCGGTGCCGAAGATGATCGTTGCGTTCGAGGCGTAAACCAACTCCGGCACGATCCGGTAGTGCAGCGGCGAGGGGTAGAAATAGACCGGCACGCCCGAGATCAGCGGCAGCACCGTGCCCGCCGTCATGCCGAAGGAATGGAAGATCGGCAGCACATTGAAGACCTTGTCGCCCGAGTGGAAGTCGATACGCGAGGCGGCCTGGGCGGCATTGGCCAGGATGTTGCGGTGGGTGAGCAGCACGCCCTTGGGCGTGCCTTCGGACCCCGAGGTGAACAGGATCACCGCCGGATCTTCAGACTTGCGGGCGACCCGGGGTGCGCTCTTGCGCAGAAGGCCGAGCAGCTTGTGCCTGAGGCCAATGGTGGCCCGCAGATCATCGAGCCAGACGATGTCGACCGATCGGCCGAGTTCCTCGACCACGGCGCCGAGTTTCGCTTGTTCGACAAAGGCGCGCGAGGTCAGCACGGTGCGCACCTCGGCGGCTTTGCAAGCGGAGAGGATGTTAGCTGCACCGGCAGTGAAGTTCATCATCGCCGGAACCTTGCCGGCCGACATAACGCCGAGCAGCGTCGCACAGGCGCCATTAGCGTTGGGCAGCATGATGCCGAGCGTCTGCTGGCCGGCATAGAGTTTCTTGAATTTCTCGCCAAGCACGGCGGCGGCTGTCAGCAGCTTGCCGTAACTCAGCGAACCGGTGACCGGGTCCTGAACGGCCAGTTGCTTCATGCCGCGTTCGTTCGCCGTCTGGATGATCTTCTCCAGCACAGTCTTGTCGATGTCCTGGGTGCGGAAGACGAGGTCCGACATGACCTGGTAGAGGGCAGCGCCCGCCGCGGCGCGGCGCTTCCGGCCCTTCAGATCCTGCAGTACTTCAAGTTTGACGGGCTCCAGAATGGTCACCTTGACCTTCGGGAACAGCCGGCGGCGAATATGCAGCGAGGTCAGCCGCGAAAAATAGCTCTTCTCCAGCCCGTCGATGCGCACGGGCACGACCATCGAGCCGGTCTTGTCGGCCACCATGGCGGCGCCGTCATAGACCTTCATGAGGCCGCCGGTGACGGTGATCCGCCCTTCGGGGAAGATGACCAGCGGATCGCCGCCTTGCACGATCTTGATCAGCGTGCGGGTCGACATCGGCTTGGCTGGATTGAGCGGCAGCGCACGGGCGAGCTTGAGGAAAGGCTTCATCCACCAGGCCTGGGCGATAGTGTGGTCGATGGCAAAGACGGGCTCTTCCTCGGTCAGCGTCAGGGCCAGCGGACCGTCGAGGAAACTGACATGGTTGAGCGCCAGGATGGGTGCCGGGCCGGCCGCCTTGAGGTTTTCCAGCCCCTCCACCTCCAGACGATGGAAGGCTCGGAACAGAATGGAAACGAAATCGCGGAAGGCGTTTGTCGGAAGGTATCTCAGCATCAGCCAGGCGGCGACCACGTTGAGTGCGGCGAGGCCGAACAGGATACCTCCAGTGGAGACGCCCGCTGCTTGAATCGCGGCGACAAGTATGCCGCCCACCGTCATGAAGCCTGCATTGACGATGCTCACGGCGGCGACGACGCGAGCGCGGCTGGCTTCGGGCGCCCAGGCTTGCACTGCGGCGAAGGTCGGCACGACAAGAAAGGCGCTGGCAATAGCCATGCCGGCAAGGTCGATCGCAACATGGACCGTGTTTGGCCCGGCGAAGAATATTGCGAGCGTTTCGGCCCTGGGCGAGGGCTGCATGCTCCAGATGATCCAGGCCAGGTCCAAGCCGAATAGTGCCATCAACGCCGTGCCAACCGGGGCTGGCAAGAGCACGATGCGGCCCTGCGACATCCATGCGGCTATGGCAGAGCCAATCGCGATCGAGACGGCGAACACCGCGAGATAGGCGGTGACAGCGATTTCTCCGCCACCGAGCGAATCCTTGACCAACGTAGGCAGGATCGAAAGGACAATGGCCCCGATAAGCCAGAACCACGACGTCATCAGTCCGGCGCGCCAGATCCGCTTGTCGGCACGCAAGCCGTTGACCTGTCGCCACGTCGAGCGAAAGATGTTCCGGTCTATAACGAGGTCGGGTGCAGCAGAACCGGTTGACGGAATGTATCGGCTGACAAACCAGCAACCGATGGCGAGGATCATCATCATCGGCCCGAAGACCGAGACGCCTATGCCATCGGCCGAGACGACGCCTCCGCCGATAGTGCCGCCGAGGATGGCGGCGAAGGTTGCCGATTCGATCCAGGCATTGGCGCGGGGCAATTCCTTGCGCTCGAGATGATCCGGCAGGATGCCGTACTTGATCGGTCCGAACAGTGCCGAGATGATGCCGAACATGAGCAACGCCATCATCAGCACCGGGATCGACGACAGCGCGATCCCAACGACAGCGACAGCCGCAGCGGCGATCTCGGTGAATTTCAGCCGACGGGCGATGAGCGCCTTGTCGAACCGGTCGGCGATCTCGCCACCAAGGGCGGACAGGAGCAGGAAAGGAGCCATGAAGACGGCACCCGCCAGGGTGACCAGTGATGCCGCCTGGTCCGCCGCCAGGGTGAACAGAATAAGGAAAACCAGCGTGTTCTTGAGGAAATTGTCGTTGAAGGCGGACAGGAACTGCGTCCAGAAGAGAGGCGCAAAACGCCGTGAAGTCATCAGATGACTGTTCGTGGGGTTGTTCGTGAGGATTTCCATAGCGGCGACTTCCATTGGGCAGACCGTTGAAGATCCTGGTCGGATCGATCCGCGGTCTTGCGCGGTTTGAGCCTTTTTGTAGTGGGAACCCGATTACGCTTCGTTACTGCGGTTCACATTGATCAGCAGCTTTCGGTGTTGCCGGTTGATGAAGCGGCTTGCCTCTTCCGCGTCTCGCGGTGTCTTGGTGATGGTTCGAGGTATCCACGAGCCTGGTCGCGGCCATCGGGCAGAACCCCTTGGCGGCTATGCTTGCCCCATGAAATTGATGCGGCCGTCATCATCCAGGCGGCGATAGCGAAAGTGGGCGTGGTCAACGTTTGCAGGCGCTTGAACCCTTGGGAGCATAGCTGTTGGAGGTCATCGATATTGTCTTTTGGGTTTCAGGGTGAGGTTGCGCCGGCGTTGGTCTGTTTCCGGGTTCGATACAATCAGCCGGTCTTGCGACAGTCTTTCGCAGCCGGTCGAGGACGGCGTCAGTGAGCCGGCTCGCTTCATCGGCATGAGCGGTGACGGCATACGTCATCAAAGCAATAAGACTGCCCGCATCCTCACCCCGTCGTTTGGTCGAAAGTAAGGTGGGACAATCAGAGTGCGCAAACTTGTCATTACTGATACTGCGCTTCACCCCAGCTTTTAGCGTGCGCCCTTCGGCATATGCGTGGTTCACCATTCCTTCACTTTATTAGCGCACGTTCATATGCGGACATGTTGGTGTAGCTTGTACGTGCCCAAAGCCCCGGCGCATCGACCCAGCGCTGGGGCTTTTTTGTCCGCCTGGTAATCCGCGTGTTCCCCAGACAGGGGCGTGAACTGCGCAGTCGCCCTTGAAGGTGAGTTCGCCGCTGTGGTGTCCTCTTGCATCGACCAAGCTCAAGGCAACGCCATCGACTTGAGCCTAGCTGTGCGTGTTTCGACATTTCGACGTCGCGGTGTCGGATGCTTTTACATCTGAGAGCTACGCGCGTTCGTTTGCAGACGGTCAGGCGTTCCGACTGGGCGTTCAGGTCGCGGAGATGAAGAAGGCGGCCTAGCTGCGCGCTTGGCCAAGGCCGCATGGCGATTGAAGCCCGAGTGACCAAAGTCGGTCGAAAAAGCGGCAACGCTTACGATCTGCCACGCGCGGCAAGTGACCAAGTAGCCTCACTCGCTCATCGCATGAAGCACGTCGTGCTTGATGATCTCGATGCTGCGCAGATTGAGCAGGCGGATGACGCCTTTGTCCTTCAGCCGGGTGAAAACCCGCGACACGGTTTCGATGGTGAGGCCGAGATAATCGCCAATATCCATGCGCGACATCGGCAGTTCGACCTGTCGCAAGCCGCCCTGCCGCTCCGCCATGTCGACCAGGAACGCGGCGACGCGTTCGATGGCATTCTGACGGCCGAGAACCAAGAGATGTTCCTGCGCTCTCGTCAGGCCCTTGAGAGCCAACGGCAGCAGCTGACGGGAGAGATCCGCACCAGTGGCAAAGCGGAAGACGCGGACACCCACGGCGTTGATGGCTTCGGCGAAAAAATGATGGGTGGTGTCGGCTTCGAAACCGAATGTCTCTCCGGCCAGATGGAAGGCACTTATCTGCCTGCGACCGTCCGCAAGCAGGCGGTAAACACGCACGGCGCCAAACTCGACCTGATAGAAGGCTCCGGCCTTTTCACCTTGCGCATAGATTTCCGAACCGCAGCGAAAGAAGCTGACCGGCTGTAGCAGTGTCGGATCGAATGCCGTAGGCAGGCTCGACTGTAAGCCGTGCGACGGCAGTGAAATTCTGGAGCTCGATTGGGCGTGCATGGCTGTTTCCCGGTTGATCCGTAGCACAGCAATCGCGCAAATCAGCAGGTCGCGAAATTCGGTTCTATCCCTACGGGAAACTACCTAGTGCTTGGCTGGGAAAGCGGTGAAGGCCGGCAGCGTGCCTACGCGGCGCCCGCCTTCTCGGGAACTTGCGCATGCTTCTGCCGACTTGTGCCGCATTGAAATTGTCGGAGCACGCAATCATCAGCGTCGGTCGACAGCCGTCATACTGGCAGACTGGCAACGGAAACGCGGTTTCGACAGGTCGGCAACCGGGCCGAAATCCGCCGCCTGCAATCGCGACTGAAATCACGGGTGAGGATGCAGGAGTGGGCAAACGAAAGCCAGATCGCCAAGATCGGAATCAGAGCCGTCGACATCATCGACGTCGACATGGCTCGCATTCAGATGATCTTCCCGGCTAAGCCCGACGAGGCGACCGGTGGGCGCTGAAGCCAACGGCTTTCGCTGGTCGCCGTCGTCGCAAGGCACTTGGCAGGCCATCTTAACGAGGCCCGGACGATGGTGGACGAACGGGTGATGAAAGCCATCACCGCCGAGGACGCCTCGTGAGCCGCGCCGAAAGGGATCGCAATTCTTCGAAGTTATGGAGTTTTTCGGGAATGGCGATCCTTTCTTGGGTGGCGAGGCCGAGGGACAATTGATTGAACAGTTCGCGAGATGCCGACCCGCGCAGTCGCGCCAGCTATGCTCTGGCTGCAACGCATCCAACGTTACCATCCATCCTGACATGAACGCGCCGGCAGTCATGCTACTGTGGAAGCGCAGCTGGCCGATCCTACGACATCGTTCTGGCAGCCTGCCATGAAGTGAAGAGGAGAGTTCACCATGTCCAGGATGAATCGCCGCGCCTTGCTTCTCAACGCCGCCAGCGCCGTTGTCGCCTCGACGGTTGCGGCATCGGCTTTCGCCACAAAGCCGCGACGGGAGGACCGGGAACCGTCCCGCGATCTGCGGGCGCTGATCAATGCGCACAAGGCAGCGTACGCGGCATTCGGCAAGGCGATCCACGAAATGGGCGGCAGTAACCGCGACCACGACAGAGCCAGCCGGGCTGAGGAAAGGGCGCTGCTGGCTGTATGCGCCTATCCTGCGGTTAGGGAAGGTGATCGCCGGTCCAAGGCCCGATATCTTTTGAAGATCGAGGCGCGCGGTGAGCTCGACTTGGCAGAGCATATGCAAGCTCTTCTCCGCTCGACGATGGGGGAGGGATAGGACCGGGATTGCGTGTCCTGCTTCTCGTCGATGGCATTCGTGTGCAGCTAGAACCAGGCGTCGAGCCAGTTGCCTATGCCTCGCTCGATAGCATATTGCGAGCGGCATAGAGTTCGCCAATGAAGTCGGTGATCAAGGTCGAATTGATGCCGTCCGGCGGGCGCAGGAGTAGCGCGCGGAAATTGACGGCTGGCTCGAATGGCCTGGCCAAAATACCGCCGATCATGCCGTCCGCAATGACGGAGGGATTGACCAAGCCGATTCCCATGCCCTTCGCTGCAAGGATAGCGATGGTCAGGCCGTAGGGCGTTTCGATCAGGATGCGCGGCCGTACCCCATGCGCGGCCAGGATCTTGTCCATCGCGAGCCGAGCCGTATCTTCCGGCGACAATGCCAGGAAGGCCTCGTCGGCGAGATCGGCCGGCGTGATTATCTGCTTCCGCGCCAGCCGGTGGTTCGTCGGCATTACACAGACGGCGCGCGGCGTGGTGAAGATGCTGTGCAGCACGCCGCTGGTATCGACCTCGTCGGCCGCGAGCCCGATATCGAAACTGCCAGAGGCCACCAGGTCGCGCACGATATTGGAGGTGCGGACCTGATAGCTGATTCGCACCTGCGGATGCCGGCGTGAGAACGCTACGATGGCGCGCGGCACCAGCCCATGCCCGAGTGCCGACAGGCAGGCGACGCGGATGGTACCGGTTCCGACCTCCTTGATCTGGGCCGCCCGCAGCTTGAGCCGGTCGAGCCCGACCAGGTTGGCCTTTACCTCGGCATGGAACAACTCCCCTTCGCGTGTCGGCACCAGCCTGCCACGAATGCGGTCGAAAAGCCTGAAGCCGAGTTCGGCCTCTAGCTTGGCTAGCGAACGGCTGATGGCCGGCTGCGAGGTATCCAGCAGCGCGGCCGCCGCGCCGGCACCGCGCGTGATCATGATCGCGTTGAAGACATCGATGTCGCGCAGGTTCATAGTCAGCCCATATCAAAAGCGAATTAACTTTATCGCTGCGGTCATAGATGGCAATGGGTGAGCCGGCTAAGCTGCGCCTATGAACCGACGCGATGACACTTCACATGTCCATCCTCCCAAGCGCTCGGAGGAACCGTTCCAGGCGGTGGCGATGCCGGTCGAGCGAGCCTCGACCGTGGTCTTTGACGATCTGGAATCGTTCGAGCTTCGCGTCGAGCGTCTGTACGACGGGTTCAGCTACGGACTTTACGGCACACCGACCAGCCGGCAGCTCGAAGATCATATCGCCGTGTTGGAATGCGGATCGCGGGCTCTCGTCGTCCCGTCGGGCATGGCGGCCATGACGCTGGCGACCATGGCTGTCTGCCGTGGCGGCGAAAGCGTTCTGATCCCGGAGACGCTCTATGGCCCGGCGCGCGACATGGCCGAGCGTTTTCTCGGCCCACTCGGGATCGAGGCGGTTTCCTACGATCCACGGCTGGACGCAAGTATCGGGGCCATGATCGACGGCAGAACGCGGCTGGTCTGGGCAGAATCGCCTGGCTCAGCCACCTTCGAAGTTCAGGATGTGCCAGCCATCACGGCCGCGGCCCACAAGGCCGGCGCGCTCGTTGCGGCCGACAACACCTGGGCCTCGCATCTGCTGTTCAAGCCGCTCGCTCATGGCGTCGACATCTCGATGCAGGCGCTTTCCAAACACGCCGGCGGCCACGGCGACCTCTTGATGGGCTCGCTCGCAGTGCATGACCATGCCCTGTTCCGGCGCCTGAAGGATACAGCGCGTTTCCTTGGCTATGGCGTCTCGCCCGAGGATTGCGCGCTGTGCGAGCGCGGCCTGATGACGATGCCGGTGCGCATGCGCCACGCCGACGGTACAGCGCGCAAGATTGTCGCCTGGCTGTCGGGGCGCCCGGAAGTCGCGCAGATCTTGCATCCTGCGGAGCCTGGCCATCCCGGCCACGCGGTCTGGAAGCGTGACTTCGCCGGATCGGCGGGCGTGTTCTCCTTCGTGCTGCGGCCGGAACTGGCGCCACTGCAATCCGATGTTCTGCGCAGCCTGCGGCTGTTCAGGCTCGGCGCAAGCTGGGGCGGCGTGCATTCGCTGATTGCCGTCAGCGATCCCCGCAAGGGCCGCGCCAGCCTCGACTGGCTGAAGCCCGGCCCGGTCTGGCGCCTGTCGATCGGCCTTGAGGCGCTCGAAGATCTTCTGGCCGACCTTTCTCAGGCCTTCGAACTTTTTGCTGAAGCCCGGCGCAACGGAACCGCCGCGGCCGACGTCAACGCCGCAGAATGACGACAACTCAACGACAAGGGGAATGATTATGAAACATCAAGGTCTGAAATGGCTCACGGGTCTGGCGATAGGATTGGCCAGCCTGACTACGGGCGCCGTGGACGCCAGCGCGCAGGCGGTAATCAACAAGATCAAGGAGCGCGGCTATGTCAGCTGCGGCGCCAGCCAGGGCGTGCCCGGTCTATCCCGGCCGGACGAGAAGGGGTATTATCGCGGGTTCGATTCCGACATCTGCCGCACTTTCGCGGTCGCCATCCTCGGCGACAGAGACAAGATCCGTTACGTGCCCCTTAACGCAGGCCAGCGTTTTGCTGCGCTACAGACTGGGGAAATCGACGTTCTGTCGCGCACATCCACCATCACCTACAGTCGTGATACGGTTGTCCGCTTCGTCTGGATCAATCTCTACGACACGGACGGCATGCTCGTGCGCAAGGCCGATAACATCACCGAGCCCAAACTGCTGGACGGAAAGACCGTCTGCCTGCAAGGCGGTGGCAGCCTGACCGAGAAAGCGATCGAGGAAACCGAGGAAGAGTTCGGGATCGCGATGGAGAAAGTCTATTACGACTCGACCGTTCAAGCGCGCGACGCCTTCTTTGGCGGCCGCTGCGATTCCTACGTCACCGACGGCACCGCGGCAGCAGGACAGCGTGCCTCGGTGGCCAAGAACCCGGACGACTACGACATCATCCGGGTCGGCAGGGCCGCCGAACCCAATGGAGTCGCGGTCGCCCGGGGTGACGATCAGCTTTTCGACGTCGTGCGTTGGACACTCAATGCGCTGTTCTGGGCCGAGGCCAACGGCATCACCTCGCAAAACGTCGATGAAAAGCTTGCCTCGGGCAGTCCGGAAGTCAAACGCGTGCTGGGTGAGGAGCCCGGTTTCGGCAAGCCGCTCGGATTGGACGACAAGTGGGCCTACAACGTCATCAAACAAATGGGCAACTACGCCGAGATCTGGGATCGCAATCTCGGCAAGGACAGCCCGCTGAAGGTCGAGCGCGGCCTGAACGCGTTGTGGAAGGACGGCGGCCTCAACTATCCTTTCCCTTGGGATTGAGCTGCATGAAGGGGACGCGCCCGCCGTTCCCTTTCCCTGCCAACGCCGCGAACCGTCGAGGTCGAAATGCTGAGCGACGCCAGGACCAGATCGATCATCATCCAGTGTGCCCTGGTGGCCGTGGCTGCCGCCTTCGCTGCCCTGCTCGTCAGCACGACTTTCGCCAATCTCAGGGCACGCGGCATACCGATCGGCTTCGATTTCCTGACGATGCCGTCAAGGATCGTCATCTCCGAAGCAATCCTCACTTACAAGTCGCGCGACCCCTATTACTGGGCGATCGCGACCGGGCTCGCCAATACGGTCTTCATCTCCGCGCTCGTCATCGTCTTTTCATCCGCGCTCGGCCTCGTCGTCGGCATCACCCGGCTGAGCAGCAATCCCCTGGCGGCGGGCACCTGCCGCGTATGGGTGGAGGTTGCACGCAATTCACCGCCGATCGTGCTTCTGATCTTTCTCTACTCGCTGTGGTGGAAGGTGCTGCCGCCGGTCGGCGAAGCGCTCAATCCGCTGCCAGGCGTTTACGCCTCCATGCGCGGCTTTGTGGTGCCGGCCGTCAGCATGGACGTCGCCACCGCGGGAATGCTCGTCATTGCTCTCGCCCTGGCACTGGCGGCCGCTGGCTGGGCGGCGGCGAGAAGAGGATGGCTGCCACCGCTGACCGCGCCGGCGATCCTCGCGGTTGGCATTGCCGGGCTCTGGCTTGCCGATGCGAAGTTCTCCGTCGACTGGCCGACCTTCACTGGGTCGAACTTCAAAGGCGGCAAGGACCTGACGCCCGAGCTCAGCACCATCCTCATCGGGCTGACCATCTACACCACCGGCTTCGTCGCCGAGATCGTGCGTGGGGGCGTGCTTTCGGTCGGCCGCGGTCAGTGGGATGCAGGTCATTCGCTCGGCCTGCCACGCGGCAAAATATTGCGTCTGATCATCATTCCGCAGATGCTGCGGGTGATCGTCCCGCCGCTCAACAGCCAATACATCAACGTCGTCAAGAATTCGACGCTGGCGATCGCGGTCGGCTATCCGGACTTCCTTGCGGTTATGAACACCATCATCAGCAAGTCCAGCCATTCGATCGAGGGCGTATTCATCATCCTCGGCGTCTATCTCGCCCTCAACCTGAGCCTCTCGAGCGCGGCCAATTGGTACAACCGTCGCATCGCCATCGTGGAGCGCTGAACCATGAAGGCCCTGTCTCTTCCCCTTCCGGCCGAGCCAATGCCAGGACAGATCCGCTTCGGCGCTTTGCGGCGGTCAGCCATGCTCCTGTTCGGCACGCCACTCAATGCCGTCCTGACGCTGTTGTTCGGCGTTCTGCTCGTCGCCACGGTACCGCCGATGCTGCGCTGGCTGGTAATCGACGCCGTGCTGTTCGACCCCAGTCCACGCGCGTGCCGGGTGGCCGCCGGAGCGTGCTGGAGCTTCATCTACGCCAAGTCCGGGCAGTTGCTGTTCGGCATCTATCCGCTCGACGAACGCTGGCGCCCCGCCATCGTCTGCGTGCTTATCCTGGCGCTGCTTGCCTGGTCGGTGCGGCCCGCCAGCTGGGCGCCGCGGCTGGCAGCGCTCTGGATGGCGGCGCTCGTGTTGATCTTCTGGCTGATGGCCGGCGGTTTCGGCCTAGCCGAGGTTCCGACCTCGTCCTGGGGCGGCCTGCCGGTGACACTCATCCTCACCGTCGTTGCGATCGGCGTCGCCTTCCCCGTCGGCATCCTCCTGGCGCTGGCCAGGCGCTCGACCATGCCCATCATACGCATCGGCGCTGTGGTCCTGATAGAATCGGTGCGCGGACTACCGCTCTTGTCCATCCTGTTCGTGGCATCGATCATGATGCCGCTGTTCCTGCCCGAGGCCCTCTTGCCTGACAAGTTCGTGCGCGCGCTGGTCGCCCTCACCATCTTCGCCGCGGCTTATCTCGCCGAGGTGATCCGCGGCGGCCTGCAGGCCATTCCGAATGGCCAGTACGAGGCCGCGGCTGCGGTTGGCCTGCCCTTCTGGCGCACTCAATATCTGGTGATCCTGCCGCAGGCGATCCGGGTGGCGATCCCGGCGCTGGCCAACACGATCATCGTCATGATCAAGAACACCAGCCTTGTCCTGGTGGTCGGCCTGTTCGACCTGATCAGCTCCGGTAAAGCGGCGCTGGCCGACCCGGACTGGCCATCGCCAGCGGCCGAGACGTTCCTGTTTATCGGGGCGATCTTCTTCGCACTCTCATTCTCATTCGCCCGCTTCGCCGACTTCCTGGAGCGGCGCGGCCCAACCGCTCACTAGGAAATGTTGTGATGTTGTCGTCCGCCGCCAAGCGCGTTCCGCCCATGACCGATCCCAATGATCCGCCGGCAATCGAAATGACCGGGATGAACAAGTGGTACGGGAACTTCCATGTGCTGAAGGACATCGACTTGACAGTCCTTCGCGGCGAAAAGCTGGTGATCTGCGGGCCCTCGGGCTCGGGCAAGTCGACCATGATCCGTTGCATCAACCGGCTGGAGGAGCACCAGCAGGGACAGATCGTCGTCGACGGCGTCGAACTCACCAATGATTTGAAGAAGATAGACCTAATTCGCCGCGACATCGGCATGGTGTTCCAGCATTTCAACCTGTTCCCGCACCTGACCATTCTGGAGAACCTGACGCTGGCGCCGATCTGGGTGCGCAGGATGCGGCGCGCACAAGCCGAGCAGACCGCCATGCATTATCTGGAACGGGTGAAGATTCCGGACCAGGCGCACAAATATCCCGGCCAGCTTTCAGGCGGTCAGCAGCAGCGGGTTGCGATCGCGCGTGCGCTCTGTATGAGCCCGAAAATCATGCTCTTCGACGAGCCGACGTCGGCACTCGATCCGGAAATGGTCAAAGAAGTGCTCGACACGATGGTCGCGCTGGCTGGGGATGGCATGACCATGCTGTGTGTCACGCACGAGATGGGATTTGCCCGCCAGGTCGCCGACCGCGTCGTCTTCATGGACCAGGGCGAGATCGTTGAGATGAACACGCCCTCGGAATTCTTCTCGCATCCGCGTCACCGGCGCAGCAAACTGTTCCTTGCCCAGATCCTGACTAGCTCGATCGCATAGAGAGAGTTCATCAGCTACGGATCAATGAGCCACCTCTCCGAGATCCCGCACCAAAATGCCCGTGGCAGCGGACCGGCAATGGATCGCCCGCCCTTTGACCATGCCCTGGCAATCTCGAGCACATCTAGAGCCTGGCTCGGCCCGGCAGAACTCACTTCGAGCGAAATTGGAGAAAGCGTGTGGCGTGTTTCACCTGCCTTTCGCCGGGAACAATTTGATGTCGCAAAGTGTTCCCGCGTGAAGAAGGCGAAGGACCGTGAACATGCGCGCAGTCATCATTGGCGCAGGAATCGCCGGACTTGCAGTTGCCAAGGGACTGCGACTCCTCGGATGGGAGACCGAGATTTACGAGCAGGCGAGCGAACTAAAGCCTCTGGGTGCGGGCCTCAGTCTTAGCGCTAATGCGCTTCGTGCCCTTCGTGTGCTCGGGCTCTACGAAGCGGTTGTTGCCGAGGCGCAGCCGATACACAGACTCGATCTTCTCGACGACGAAGGACAAGTCCTTCAATCGACGGATTTTCAGCGCTTCAGCCAGCGATATGGTCACCTCAGTATGGCCGTGCTGCACCGCGGCGATCTCCATCGGGCGCTTCTTACGGAGCTGCCGCGCTCTGTTATTCGCACCGACATGGAATGCGTGGATGCCCGCCAGGTCGGCGAGAAAATCGTCCTGCACTTCGCGGATGGGGAGATAGTGGAAAGCGAGCTGGTGCTCGCTTGCGATGGCATTCACTCCGCTGTTCGTAGGGCATTCTTTCCAGAGTCGCGCGAGCATTTCGCCAGCTACGCCTGCTGGCGCGCCATCTCGCCCGGTCTCCCCCAGGGAATGGACCCTGCGCGTCTTACCGAGAGCTGGGGGGCCGGCAAACGCATCGGGCTGGCCGCGATTCCCGGCGAAAGGGTCTACTGGTTTGCGTGCTGCGGGGCCGAGCGCCTACACGACCCCAAGCTGGCTCAGGCCGATCTTGCCGGAGTGAAGGCGATGTTTTCCGGCTTTCACGATCCCGTCCCTGAGGTCCTCGATCGGACACCGGCGGACTCGCTGATCTGGACGGATATACTTGATCTCGATCCGATACCCTCGTTTACGCGCGGAAATGCGGTTTTGCTTGGCGACGCCGCGCATGCCGTGACACCCGATCTAGGGCAAGGAGCTGGACTTGCCATGGAAGACGCGGCAGTTCTTACAGCGTTGTTCGGACGGCTTCCGGCCGACGAGGCCCTCCGCGAATATGACAAGCGCCGCCTCGACAGGGCACGTAGGGTCGCGGCTGAATCACGCCTCTATGCCAAAGTCGCGCAATGGCAGAACCCGCTTGTCGTCCCTCTTCGCAACTTCCTGGTAAAGAGCATACCGGAGCGTTTCATGGATCAGCAGCTCGACGCGGTTCTCGATGTCACGTTTGAACCCGTGAGGTCCGTCGCCTAACGCGGCGATTTGGCGGCAGCACGTCGCCCGGGCAGTCTTCGGCATGGGCCGCCTGATCCCTGCCTAATGGTCCTGACAGGCTCGCGCAGTTTTTCCGGATGCTCTTGACCTTCCAGCAGCTGGAAAGAGTATCTCTCTCGTATCAAATACGAGGAGACACGAATGAACATCGGAGCTGCCTCCGAAAAGTCCGGGCTGCCGCCGAAGACGATTCGTTTGCTGTTGCCTTCGCTGCGGCGACGATCCTTCCGTCGCAGTCGGAGGCCGCCCTTGCGGGACTCCCTCTCGCCGGCAATGCTGATTTTTCTCGCCAGCATGGGCAACGTCCTGGGTTCTGCGGCAAACTGGGGGCTTGGTCGAGGGATTGAATGCTTGCGGGATAGGCCCTGGTTTCCCCCGCGTCCTGCGACGCTCAACCGCGCAACGAACTGGTATTGCCGTTATGGAAGATGGTCGCTCTTGTTGAGCAGGATGCGATCATCGGCGATCCGCTGAGCGTGGTCGCTGGGGTTTTGCGCGAGCCGCTATGGAGCTTTGTCGTAATCGTTGCTCTCGCGAAGGTCTCGCGTTATTTGGTTGTTGCCGGAGCGGTGCTGAGCCTGACGTAAAACCGAAATCGCGGACATCGCAGCGCGGTTGCGTTCATTTGGGCATGAGCCATAAACAGGCCATACAAAAATGTATGAAAAATATTGTGGCGCATGGCGGCTTCGAGCCATACCGTTCTTGCAACCATCCTCACTTTTGGTTGCACTGCAGCAAACTGGTTGAAGGGGGCCTTGACAAATCAGCCGAACAATTGTGGGAAGGGCCGATGAGGACTGTTGGTCGAATCGCGATCCTAGGAAGCGTACCGCTCCGCGCTCTGCTGGCGGTCGTATTCCTGGTCATGTCGGCGCTTCAGCCTGGTCTATTCGCCACAGCCAATGCCACGGGTTTTCACGCCAGCGCGGATCTGCAAGCCGAGACACCTGCACACGACATGAGCCATCACGGCGCCACGGTGAATGAGGCGGATACGTCGGAGCATCAGCACGGCGACAAGCAATCCGCCGACAAGAGCTGTGAAGTGCATTGCGCGCCGGCACATGCGGTGCCAGTCGATTGTCCCGAGTTGGAGCATGTGATCTCCCGCTGCTTTGCGCCCGTCATTGCCGTCACTTTGCCGCTCGGCGAATATAAAGCGCTGATTAGACCCCCAAGATACATCTGAACTGACGCCTCTTTTGAGGGCGTTCGCGCGCAGCGTTGGGAATTCGCTCCCGCGCGGCCAAATGCACACGTCAAGATTCAGGTCTACAATGAAAATCGCAAGCTCCGCGATGCTCGCATCGCTGTTAGTTGCCGGATGCGCGGCAACCACGCCGCCAGACATTCTTCCAGTCTTCAATCCGGCCGATCCCGCAATGGGCGTCCGTGATGCGCGTCACCACCCGGCCGTCGTCGACTATAACCGTCGGGAGCCGGTCGATCCGAAGAATTGGCGGCGTCTTAATGAAGAACTCTCTCCCGCGAACCCGGGGGCCGGATCATGACGCGCCGGTTACTGACCATAGCTGCGGTATTGACTGTCCCGCTGATTGCCAGCGGATGCGTGTCCAGCGGGACCCTTGATGGCATCTCGGCCCCCATGGCCGGCTTCACGACAGTCGCGGCGCGTGCCGAAGCCGTAACCGGCAAGCAAACGGTGTGGGTTCAGTCCAGCGATGAAGCGCGGACAGTCTCGGAGCACGTGAAGCGCCTGGTCCAGAAGGAGACAATCGGTCCAGACACCGCGGTGCAGGTCGCCTTGCTCAACAATAAAGGCCTGCAGGCCGCCTACGCCGAGATCGGCCTGTCGGCGGCCGACATGTGGCAGGAATCGATGCTCGTCAATCCGACGATCTCGGTCGGCATGATCGGCGTCGATCCTGTGCGGACGATCGAAGGAGCGGTGGTCAGCAACATTCTTGCCATGGCGACGCACAAGCGGCGCGTTGCGGTCGCGGATGCCCGTTTCCGTCAGGCCCAGCTCCGCGCCGCCGAGGAAACGCTACGGCTGGCCGCGGACACGCGGCGGGCCTGGATCAACGCTGTCTCGGCCCGTGAGAGCGTTTCCTATTTGAACAAGGCGCAGGCTGCCGCCGATGCTGCTTCTGAACTCGCGCAAAAACTCGGCGAGACGGGTGCCTTCACAAAGACCGGGCAAGCCCGCGAGCACGTTTTTTATGCCGAGATCACCGGTCAGGCGGCGGAGACGCGGCTTACGGCACGGACCGCCAAGGAAGAGCTCACCCGGCTGATGGGTCTATGGGGACCGGATGTCGATTACTCAATCCCCAACATGCTTCCAGCCCTGCCCAAAGGCGCCAAGGCCAAACGCGCGATCGAGGCGGAGGCGCTAAAAAATCGCGTCGACCTCGAGATCGCGAAACTTGAGCTGGAAGCTCTGGCGAAATCCTACGGTCTGACCGAGGCAACGCGCTATGTCAGCGACCTGGAACTACTTTCCGGCGTGGAGGTGGAACGCGAGGATACGGAGGAGGGTGGAACCGAGACGAGTGTCTCACCCACTCTCGAACTCGAGTTCGTCATTCCGATCTTCGACACCGGCAAGGCGCGCATTCGCAAGGCCGAGCTTGCCTACATGCAAGCCGCAAACCGGATCGCGGAAAAGGCCGTCAACATCCGGTCAGAGGCTAGATCCGCCTATGATGCCTACCGTTCGACCTACGACATTGCCCGGCACTATCGGAACAATGTTGTGCCGCTGCGCACAAAAATCGAGGCGGAATCGGTCCTCACCTACAACGGCATGATCACCAACACGTTCGAGCTGCTGGCGGACACACGCGCGAAAATCAGCTCGATCATGCTTTCCCTCAATGCCAAGCGCAATTTCTGGCTGGCCGACGTCAATCTCGGAACCGCCATCCACGGGGGCGGCACAGGCTCATCTGGAGCCGGCGATGCACCGGCCCCAGCCGAACCGGGCGCCGAAGGCCACTGAACTCAAGGAGAACAAAATGCTTTCAAGACGTCAGTTGCTAGGCGCGGGAGCCCTGCTCGCAGGCGCCACTGCATGGACCAAAACATCCGCAATGGGGCTGCCCGACGCTCCGCTCATGGACTCTCCAGACATGCAGCCTCCGATTGTCCCGACGAGCGGACCTGACTACCAACCGGTCGTGACGCTCAACGGCTGGACACTCCCTCATCGCTTGAACAACGGCGTGAAGGAGTTCCACCTCGTGGCCGAGCCGGTCGAGCGCGAAATGTCGCCCGGCATGACCGCCTATCTCTGGGGTTACAACGGCCAGTCCCCCGGCCCGACCATAGAAGCGGTTGAAGGCGACCGCGTCCGCATCTTCGTAACAAACAAGCTGCCGGAGCACACGACGATCCACTGGCACGGCATGATCCTGCCCAACGGCATGGACGGCGTCGGTGGCCTCACCCAGCCGCACATCCAGCCTGGCAAGACCTTCGTCTACGAGTTCGACCTCGTGAAGAGCGGCACCTTCATGTACCATCCTCATGCCGACGAGATGGTCCAGATGGCCATGGGCATGATGGGCTTCTTCGTGATCCATCCCAAGGACCCGAAATACATGCGGGTCGACCGGGATTTCGTCTTCCTGCTGAATGCCTACGACATCGAACCGGGATCCTACGTCCCTAAGGTCATGGAGATGACCGACTTCAACCTGTGGTGTTGGAATAGCCGCATTTTTCCGGGAGTCAGTCCCCTGGTAGTGTCAAAGAACGACAGGGTGCGGGTGAGGGTCGGCAATCTGACCATGACCAATCACCCGATCCACATGCATGGCTATGACTTCGAAGTGACCTGCACCGATGGCGGCTGGGTTCGCCCCGAGGCACGCTGGCCGGAGGTGTCGATCGACATTCCGGTCGGAGCGATGCGCGCCTATGAGTTTGAAGCCAAGTATGAGGGCGACTGGGCGATCCACTGCCACAAATCGCACCACACGATGAACGCCATGGGACACGATGTGCCGACCTTCATCGGTGTCGACAAGACAAAGGTGACCGACAAGATCCGAAAGGTTCAGCCCGACTATATGCCGATGGGCAATCGCGGCATGGCCGATATGGGCGAAATGGAAATGCCGCTGCCCGACAACACCATCAAGATGATGGATGGCTGGGGGCAATTTGGCCCCATCGAGATGGGTTCCATGTTCTCAGTCGTCAAGGTTCGCGAGGGGCTCGCCTCGAACGACTACACCGATCCTGGCTGGTACCAGCACCCGGCGGGAACCGTGGCCTATGAGTGGAAGCGGGATGTCCCCGCTCCGACGAAGTCAGGCGACGCAAGAACGATGGCCCCGGCAGCGCACGGTGGTCACGGCAAACAGGGATGAGAACCGAACCCCGCAACCTCAACAATGAGAGAAAGTGCAGCATGAAACGTATGATCGTAGCGGCCGTTTTGACGGCGCTCAGTTCCGGAGCAGCTCTTGCCGGTGGAAGCCACGCCGGAGGCCATGGCGATAAAGCCGCCACCATGCCGATCGGCAACCCTGGCGAGGCGAGCAAGGCAAAGCGGACGATCAACATCTCGATGTCGGAGAAGGACGATGGAAAAATGTTGTTCCAGCCGGCCGTCCTCAAGGTGAGGAAGGGCGAGACCGTTCGCCTGAAGTTCGTCAACAAAGGCCAAGTCGACCACGAGTTCGTCATGGACGTCCA